>JBDRWD010000049.1 GCA_039802205.1 candidate division WOR-3 bacterium | reverse complement strand
CGATGATTTAGCGTTGGTATTTTTGTAGGGCAAGGTTTTTGTATTGCATAAATAAAAAATGCCTGCCTGAAGTCCTCTGGGGGTAACCGGTAAAATGGTAGGCACAGGCTTTAGCCTGCGGATAAATGTTTTTAAATCCCAGGGTATCTCGCACCCTGAAGGGTGCGGCTACCACTAATACTCCGAGCCTGTTTGCGGGCATAATAATTTTACAAAATGGAGAAAACCAGGCAATTTGCGGAGTTTAAAAGATGATAATAACATTCAGAGGGGTGCAATTCATATAAATTGATTTGGAGAAGAATTCCCCTGTGTATTGTTTCCGGAAAAACTTTATTGATGGGTAATCAACCCTTTTGTTGCAAATTGACACAAATGGTGTTGCACAATTGCAACAATATTTTTGTCCATTATCGCCAAATTATAACGAATTCCCATGCCATTTTCTCTTTTTGGCGAACTCAGTTAAAATTGTTGCATACATGCAACAATAACCTCAGCTAAATGCCCTTTGAGCCCAAAAAATCAATGAAATTTCATTAATTTTTATAATAGATTATTTACTTTTCCAGGCATGAAATTTGCATATAAATGAAGAAGGGGTAGAGTAAAAAGGGCGGAGAGTGGCGAGGGGTTTTGTAAAAAAATTAAGCACTTCCGCCCTTCTTTTTATTTCCGCCCGAAGGAGCAAGATGAAGAAGAGAAAAAATCCAACTGGAATTATACCCAATATTAAAGAGTTTAAGATGAAAGCGGAACAAAAATATATCGTAACAATCCTAAATTCGGTGGATTGGCATATCACTCAAGCCGCACAATTGATGGGAATAAATCGTTCCACGCTTTTTAGAAAAATGAAAAAATACGGTATAACAAAAAAGATACCTCCAGGATGATTTCCTTAGTGGAATAATTCAAGATATCTAGGGTTATCTCTTAATTGAGCATAAGAGAAGTATACAAATCCGCGCAGGGGTGTCTTTTTTATCATCTCTATTTGCTCCCTTATCGTCTCAGGATTTAGACAGTATATTCCGAGTCCAATCACTACCTTTTGGGGAAAGTTTACACTCTCCAGGGTATTTTTTATAATCCCATCAATATTCCGGGTATAAGCCATTAAACAGACGAAGTCGACATAGTCATTGTTCACCCAGGTAACCCAGTCTTGATAAAATTCGACACGGGAATTGAAAGGATCGGGTTTAACTGCTGCAGATAAAATACAGTTGGACTTGATCGATTTGATTTTATCTCTAATCTGAATTATAAATCCAGTCAAATCATCATTTATACATTCCCTCCAACTTCTCATCAGATCATCCAGACCCGTTAAACCAAATCTAATTTTAAGTGTCTCGGAAAAAAAATCTAATGGGTCATAAAAGTATTCCCGCTGGAATTTCGTCCGCAGGTAAATATCATAAACAAAATCTTCATGTGGATAACGGACATAATCAATATGGATGCCATCAAAATCATATTTGCTTATAATCTCTTCGATGATTTTTAGCAGATAAATACGCACGCTCGGATTTGCCGGGGTCATGAAATAGCCTTCGATATTTAATTTTTTTAATTCGTCGGTACGATAATTGAGAATCGACCTTCCTTCACGGTCAAATACATACCAATCTTCAGCAAAATTAATGGGATGTCGCGGATCATTTGAACGGGGTGCGTATCCCCAAGAATACAGAAGATTGACCCAGGCCGAAACCTTAATACCTTTCAAATGGGCATAATGAAGGAGCTCTCTCAACCATCGGTCATCGTTCATTTTTGTTGGAACAATCTCAGATGGATAATATGCCTCACCATTCCCAAACACCTGCAGGAAAATATGATTGAATTTATCACCAATGGTCTCAAAAATTTTTTGATTATCCGGTATTGACCAACGCGGAACCCATATCCCTTTAAAATCGATCGAATAGAAAATAAAGACTATCAAGGGCATGAAAGAATTTAACGAAAAATAGTTCGATGTCAAGATTATTGCTATTGACAAATCCAAAAATTTATATAAATTAACATATGCTCATTAATCAACTAACCTTTGGCTTTTTCTGGACGGTCCTCTTATTGTCCCTGGGATTGTTCTATCTCTACTTTAAAAACCAATTTGATAAAAAATTTCTCTATGCTGGATTGTTTTTCCTTTTCGGCTCTGGATTTCTTTTCTCAAGTTATATAATGAATCTTTCTGCGCTATCAACCACGGCAATGATTTTCTGGAACCGATTCATGTTTGCCTGTATCTTTTCCTATTTTTTTGTATTCCCGGCTTTTGTCTACAATACCCTTGGCCGAGATTATAAGAAAAGCCTCTGCTGGGTTTTGGGCATTTTCTCCTCGGTAATCATCGTTTTAACCATTACCACTGATTTATTAGTCCAGAAGAAAATCCTTATTTTTGCCGGTGTATACCGCCCTTTAAAAACAAAATTCACCTATTTTCTGCTTTTGCTTTTGAGTGTTTGGGCGAGCTATATATTTTATGATAGTCTAAAATTTTTGAAAAAGAACAAACCCGCAATGATTGATGTCCGACCGATGATTGTCGGAATTATTATTGCCGTAATCCTGGGATTAATCGATATCATTGGCACTTACCTCAATCGCCCATTTATTCTCCAAATTCGTGATCCCTTTATCTTTGGTATCTTTGCCATCATGTTTACCTTTGCCTGGACGTTTCTTTCACAGTATGCATTGGTTTTTGCCAGTTTAAATAAATCTAAAGAAGAGATTGAAAGACTTATCGCCAAATCCAATAAAAATTTTATGGAATTCGTCCAACTGATTGCTAAAACCCTTGATGCCAAAGATGAATATACTGCAGGACATTCCTTGCGCGTCCAGGAATATGCCCTTAAAATTGCCGATGAGTTGAATCTTTCGGAAACTGACAAAGAAATACTAAAACAGGCGTGTCTGCTCCATGACATCGGAAAGATAGGAATTCCGGATGGGATATTGAATAAAAAGAGTCCCCTCACTGAACAAGAAAAGCGTTACATAATTAATCATCCCATCTTAGGGAAAAAAATCCTCAGCACGGTTAGTGAATTCAGACCGATACTTGACATTGTTTACAGTCACCATGAAAGAGTTGATGGCAAGGGTTATCCTCAAGGACTTGATCGTGATAAGATTCCACTCCTCGCGAGGATCATCGCCGTCGCTGACACTTATGATGCTATAACCTCCGCAAGACCTTACCGGCGAGCAAAACGGCGAGAAGAAGCAATTGAAGAACTAATAAAGGCAAAAGGGACACAGCTTGATGAACAACTTGTTGATATATTTTTAAAGAGCCTCGCTAAGGAATCATAAACTCTTCAGCTTTCCTTTTTCTAATCTATAAATCGTTTCGGCAGTCTTTTTTAGAAAATCCATATCCTGAGATATTACAATATAACTGTAATCACCTTCAAGTAAAATTCTTTCAATCTCCTCTACACCCTCCGGATCAACACCATTTGTAGGCTCATCAAGCAGTAAAATTTTCGGTTTCATTGCGAGTACTGTTGCGAAGGCAAGTCTTTTTTTCTCGCCTTCCGAAAGATTATAGGGTGCGCGATCTTCAAGTCCCGTCAAACCCACAAGTTTTAAAGACCATCTAATCCTTTCTTCTACCTCGCTTTTGGATAAACGCAGATTCAATGGGCCAAAAGCAACTTCTTCCCGAACACTGGGACAAAAAAGTTGATCATCTGAATTCTGGAATAAAAAACCAATACACTGACGGACCTTTTGAAAATCCTTTTCCTCTCTCATCTCCTTTCCCATTATCTCAATAACTCCTGATACGGGTTTTACGAATCCCATGATGATATTGAAAAGGGTTGTCTTACCACACCCATTGGGACCAATGATCCCTATTCTCTCGTCTTTGTGGAGAGAAAAATTTAAACCATTAAAGAGGAGTGGTTTACCGTTATAGCCGAACTTTATTTCACGTAATGTGATAAGGTTATCTTCAGACATCAGACGATTATAATTATGAACCCAGCAATAGTCAATATTAGAATACCCCAGAAATCAAGAGGTGAGAATTTGAAGTGTTCAAGAAGCCAGAATTTTCCACAAAATCCCCGGCCCACCATTGCCCGATATAGATTATCTGCTCGGTTATAGCTTTTAACCAGTAGACTCCCGACAATATATGCAATCGTCTTGTAGGTATGAATAGAATTTCTCAGTTTAAACCCCCTTGCTTTTGCTGCCCGCATTATCTTTTCATATTCATCATAAAGAACCCAGAGATACCGATATATTAGAAAAAACAGGAAGACAAGCTTTTCTGGTATTTTGAGATGGAGTAGACTATGGACGATATCAAATATACTTGATGTCGCTATAAGACTGATAAGAATCAAAAGTATTGCATTTGCCTTTATGGTCAATAATAATGTAAACAAAACACCTGGCTGACTTATCTTCAAACCTAATATTTTTAATAATGGTTCGCCTGGATATGTCAAAGGAAGAACGAGCCAGAGGAGTAGGAGAAATTTATCAACAATCAGTAATCTATTTATTATCTCCACGAATCTTATCCTCGCAAGCATGACCAAAATAATGCTGATTAAAAGTCCGATTAACGAAGGGATCAATTCATTCTGTAGGGCAATAATCACAGAAAATACAAATGCATAAATGATCTTTATGCGCGGATCAAATCTGTGGATTATAGAATTACCATTTATATATTCATTAAACATTGTTCTTTCGCTTCATAAAAAATGCAATAATGCCGACTATGCCGATGATATATCCAATGCCGCCCACGACTTCAGTAATGCCAATTTTCTCTTGCTTCTGCTCGGCAATCAATCTTAATACCGGACGGATTTTCTCATCAACTACCCTTTCCACTATTCTTTCCAATAAGGTGGTATCAATTACCGCGGTCTCTGTCTTTGGGGCTTCTTTATACCTTTCATTTTTTTCTACCTTTACCGCAATTTCCTTTTTTACTTCCGGCAGTTCATCGGCACTCACTATTGTCTCAGCCCGATGTCCCATACCACCGATGACCACAATTCTTAAATCATCTTTTTTAGGTATGACAAAAGAAAATTCACCAAGCGAATCGGTTTTTCCGCTGAGAAGTTTATTACCACTCTTATCATAAACTTCAATCTCTCCACCCTTAATCTTACCACCATCGCTGGCATAAGATTGGGTATAAATCTTATTTCCTTCTACTGTTGCAAAGATATTGATCTTATGCGCCAAACAAATGGGTGGTATGGATAATAAGAGAATGAAATTAATGAACCTCATCTTTTCTCCTTACACCCGCTCAATCGGGTATTAATGAAAACATATTTCAAAGTAATTCCGGTTTAACTTTTTTTAAGAATAAAATCACAAATCCGGTAAGGATACCTTCAATAATCATCACCGGAATATGGACAATTATAATCATCTTCGCTACAGGCATAAATACCTCGCCACTAAGAGCAAGAGAGATTGCGACGAAAAAACTGGCTAAAAGAACGCTCAAAAATCCGGTGAGAAAACCACCAACAAAATTCCAAAATCGGCTTTGAACCTCCACCAATTTCTTAAAAATCAGAAAACAAAAGACGGCAGAAGTTGCCATTGTTGCGGTATTCACCCCGAGTGTTGTCAATCCCCCGAACTGGAAGAGTATCGCCTGCAAGAATAAAGCCAGAAGAAGGGCTGGGAATGCAGCCCAGCCCAATATTATTCCTGCGAGTCCGTTGAGAATTAAATGGGCGCTTGTCGGTCCTACTGGAATATGAATTAGCGAAGCAACAAAAAAGGCAGAAGAAAGGACAGCAATCTTCGGCATATCTTTATATTCAATTTTTTTTAAACCGATTGCTGTTCCGGTTACTGTAATGGAAGCCCCACCTATTAAAACCGGCACAGTTAGAACACCTTCAGCGATATGCATATAATACCTCTTCTCAACCCCAACCCAATAACCATTTTTACTTCATCTCCTCAACATAAACCCATATCACCGCCCCGATTTCCACTGGATATTCTTTCCTGTCCTGTTTATTGAGCATCTTCGTTTCCCTTTCACTCAATGCTGCAAAACCCCACCACCCTGGTCTGGGCATGGCATAGACAAATACACCATTGGCATCGGTCCTTGTCACCTGGGTAATATAGGGTTCTTTGGGTGCGCTATATTTTTTATCAATGTTATAGAACTCAATCTCAACATCGGTAAACGGTGCGGGTTTACCATTTACCTTTACCAATCCGCAAAATACATTTCCCGCATATAACCCATAAGGACGGGTTAATGGTATAATTTCTGTTTCAAGCCCGATTTCCGCATCCCATCCTTCTTGCATTCCAAATCCGTTCACCACGGTCTTTGTATAATGAATAATAAACTTTTCTTCAGCCGGTTCCCAGTAGGGTGCGGGTTCAACATAAAACACATAATCACCGGGTTGTTTTAATTTATAATTTGCGTCCCAGGTTGAAAAACCATCAACCTTCTTTTCTGAGAGCGTATTTAAAAGATTTTCTCTTTTTTCACCGCCGATTAGAACCCCAAACTGCAAAGGTTTATCCATATTCATAATTGCCTGTTCAAATGGATGACAGAACATTAATTGAAGATTGATGTTTGCCGATTTCTGGTCTTCAACGATATTAGTGCTGGGAATTATCATCTGAAAATGTGCATATAATGGAAGAATCAAACATAGCCCCATACCAATCAATAATTTTGTCCTATTTTGCAACATTTTTCTCCTTTCAATTGTTTTTGTTTGCCCTACAAACAAGATTGCATCTGCCTCTGTAGGGCAAGGCTTTAGCCTTTTTGAATAAATCCCTAAAATTCATAATGGACACCGAAAGTTGCAGTCTTTGCCTCAAATTTAAAATCACTCGCAAACCCCGCATCAACCATCAATCCATCTTTTATTGTATATCTACCTCCCAATAACCAGTTCTGAGCTTTTTTATCGCCAAGTACTTCACCGCCAAAGGCAAATTTTTCTATTGAGTAAATAAATGCACCTGCATAGGTTATACTTGAATCCCCTGTTGTATAACCAAGGTTAGCATCTAATTCTATGGGTCCAAATCCTCGAGTAAGAATACCATTCAAGGCATAAGCCGAACCACCGATTTCTGCGACAAAAGATGCAGCCAGAAAGTCAGGAACGAGGGAATATTTGAATGCAAGTTCAGCCGGAACAAAAGAATTCTTTGGTTCTGAAACAATATTGAAACCGAATCCGATTCCAATGTCCATTTTCTCTGTCAATCCATGTTTGAATCCCAGTCCGAACATCCCCGTTTCTTCCCATATATCATAACCGATTTCCAGTTCATATGAACCTGATGGAACCGTCCCCGCGTCATCCGTACCGAACGGTCTTGCACCATAGAGGCTAGCGATAAGGATAGTCATTATTAAGGCAACTGCCTTAAGATGCTTTTGCATTTTTACCTCCTTGGTGTTATTTTTTAAAAAAAAGTAACACTAAGTTAAAAACAAAAATCAAACCCACGCGCATATCCCAACTGAATTCACAACGATTTTTTTCATTATACCTCCCAATTTAATTCATGCAAGCTTTTTGCCTGTGCTTGTTGTTGTCAACTGTCCGTGCTTTATCCCTTTTGTGCTCAGGAGTCTATCTGCAATACTCTTTACTTCATCTGCTTTACCTTTTATTGCGAGAATCTCAAGACAATTGTGCTCATCAAGATGGATATGCATTGTAGAAATTATCTGTTTATAATACCTATGTTGTATCTCAGTTAAACGCTCGGTAAGCTCCCTGATCTCATGGCTATAAACCATCGTAATCGTTGCCACGATTTCTTCGTTTGAAGACTCCCATTCCTTCTGCACCAATTTTTCTCTAATCAACTTTCTTATCGCCTCAGACCGATTTTTATAACCCTTTTCTCTTATCAACCGGTCGAATTCAACAAGCAACTTCCGACTCATTGACACCCCGAATCTTGCTGCTTCAGACATGTCCACTCCTTAGTGTTACTTTTTTAAAAATCATAACATATTATATTTAAAAATTTGATATTGTCAATGGCGAGATTATCGACTTATTGCTTTCTCAATATCAAAATCAATAAAATCGCAATGGTGAATTAAAACTGCCTCGGGAGAACGTTTGACCTTATCCCCTTCTTCCGAGTGTGCCGCAACGATATGGGCCACTTCTAAGGGTAAACCTGCTTCCAAAACCAGCTGATACCCAGAAACCGGATGGCGGACCAGTTCTCCATACCGGCTCTTTATGAATTTTCCTTCTTTAAATTCATATTCCAGGAGCTTTCCCACATCGTGAACCAGAGCCCCAGCCAGGACGATGTCCTGATTAAGTTCTTTTCTCATACGGGCAATTGCTAAAGCCATCTGGGTTACGGAACGGGTATGTTCAATCAGGTTTTTTTGTGTCGGGATTAAAAGGGTAAACGGGATATTTTCCAGTTCTTTCCAGTTGCCCCTATTTATCGCCAGCAACCAGGCTTTAACCACACCCTTTTTTAGTTCGGCATTTTCTATCTGGGCTATTTCGGGAAATATGCTGATTATATAATTCTCATCCATTAGTCCTCCAGTTATTTCCCAAGATAATCAGGTCTCACCCGGCGGATTTCAAATATTTTAATAAACCGCCGGCGTTGATAATCTCTTTTTCCAATTCTGACAGAGGCGCTGCCTTGTATCTCTTGCCCTGCGTGAGATTATTGACTTCTCCGGTATCAACATTTACCTCCAGGATGTCACCGTCATTGATCTCTTTTGCCTCTTTTAATTCCAGTGTGATTAATGCGGTATTAACGCAGTTGCGATGGAAAATCCTGGCAAAAGATTCGGCAATGACTAAATTGATTCCAGCACCTTTGATTGCAATCGCGGCGTGCTCCCTTGATGAACCACAGCCAAAGTTTTTTCCTGCCACGATAATATCCCCTGGTTGGACATGTTTTAAAAATTCCTCTCCCCTATCCGTTCCTTCCATGGCGTGTTTTGCCATTTCAACTTTGTCAGTCAGAGGCAGATATTTTCCTGGGTAGATCTGGTCCGTATCAATATCGTCGCCAAAACACCAGGCCCTTCCACGAAAAACTGGATTTTTTATTCCACTATTATGAGATTCCATATTTTAACTCCAGAACTCCATAGGGGATGTAATCATTCCTCGCACCGCGCTCGCGGCGGCTGTTGCAGGCGAGGCGAGATAAACCTCGCCACCCTTGCCCAGTTTGCCAATGAAATTGCGATTGGAAGTAGAAATCATCACCTCACCCGGCGCCAGAATTCCGGGATGACCCGTGGTACACAGAGCACAACCAGGATTGACCACTACTGCCCCACTCTGCAGAAATATCCGATAAAGACCGGCCTCTTCAGCCTGCTGGGCCACCTCGTGCGTTGCAGGTACGATGATCAAGCGCACATTTTCATTGACTCTCTTGCCTTCAAGAATCTTTGCTGCAATCTTTAAATCCTCGAATCGACCGTTTGTGCAAGAACCGATAAAAACTTGGTCAATCTTTCTACCCGCAACCTCTGCCACATCCACAACATTATCCGGGGAATGAGGACAGGCAATCTGGGGTCGCAAATTGGTGATATCAAACTCGTAAACCCTCTCGTACTCAGCGTTTTCATCAGCACTTATGGGTTCAATATTTTCTACATTATGACTGCGTAAAAATTCAAAGACCGTTTCATCGGGTTCGATAAATCCGACATCCCCGGACATCTCTGTCACCATGCTCGCCATTGTAATCCGCTCGCTCAAATTCATCATCCTTATCGTCTCTCCGCAGAACTCAATCGCCCGATTCAGTGCGCCGCTGGTCGTCAAATTTTTGAGGATATACAGTATCACATCTTTTGCCGTAATCGGATATTTCAAAATGCCATTTACAACAATCTTGATCGTATGGGGGACTTTAAACCAGAGTTTGCCTTTATAAAGAGCACCGGCGATGTCAGTCGTACCCATCCCAAAACCTGCGGCACCTATTGCACCCAGCAGATTCATATGGCTATCCGTACCGACCACAACGTCCCAAGGCTTGACCAGACCATTTTCCAAAAGGATATGCTGTCCAACACCTGTGTTTACATCAAACAGTCTAATGCCTTTTTCACGTGCGAATTGCCGTAAAACCTGCTGGTTTCGGGCAACTTTTTCATCCCGCGGAGGGATATGGAGATCAAATGTAATCGCGACCTTTTTATTATCAAATACCGGCATATCACCAAAATTTTCTTTGAACTCCTGGACGACATTAGGTCCACCGAAATCGCGCATCGCCACCAAATCAAGTTTTATCCAGATATATTCATTGGGCTTTACCCTTTTCCCAGAGGCACGGAAAAAGATTTTTTCAATTATAGTCATAATTTCTCGGCTATCGCCCTTGCCATATCTATTGTAGAAGAATCTCCACCCATATCATAAGTTTTAACTTTACCCTCTCGAATAACAGCAGCCACTGCCCGTTCTAATCGCTCAGCAAGTTCTTTTTCTCCAAGCCATTCAATCATCATCTTAGCAGCAAGAATTGTCGCAATTGGATTAACCTTATACATCCCGGCATACTTTGGTGCTGAACCATGTGTGGGTTCAAATACTCCCAACTTCTCGCCTATATTTCCCGAACAACCAAACCCCAATCCCCCAACCATTTGTGCGCACAAATCCGAAATAATATCACCGTAAAGATTTGGTGCTACCAGGACATCGTAATTATGTGGATTTTTTAAAAGCCACATGGTAATCGCATCAACGTTCGCTTCATCAAACTGGATATCCGGATATGCGTTTGCAACTTCACGACCCACTTCTAAGAACAAACCATCGCTCGCACGGACTACATTTGCTTTATGGATGATGGTAACCTTTTTCCGTTTATTTTTGCGGGCATATTCAAATGCCGCACGGATGATTTTCTCACAACCCCTTCGGGTATTTATCTTGCACGAAATAGCCAATTCTGCCGGAAGTAAATTTTTAAACGGCTCAAAATTTTTGGAGAGATTGTTCAATAATTTTGATAATTCTTCGGGCACTGGATAAAATTCCACACCCGAATATAAATCCTCGGTATTCTCCCGAAAGACAACCAAGTCTATATTCTCTTTGTAATTCAAAGGATTACCGGGATATGCCTTACAGGGGCGGAGGCAGATATAGAGGTCAAATAACTGGCGCATGCGCACAATCGGTGAACGGTACACCAATCCCTTGCCTTTTAGTTCGGGATTCAGTTCTTCTTCCGCCTGTCGGGTGGGTTTAGAAGTAATCGCCCCGAAGAGTGCCGCGTCTACTTGCTTCAGTAAATCAATGGTGCGGGGTGGCAAAGGATCGCCTTCCTTGCACCAGAATTCCCAACCAATATCTCCGGGAATATATTCGGCATCAAGTTTTAATTTATCAAGAACAATCCTTGCCGCATCTAAGACATCCTTACCAATCCCATCGCCCGGTAACCAGGCAATCTTATATTTTGCCATTGTACCTCCTTAAAACCAATTTAGAAGTCGTATATTTTACTCAAAAAAATATCTTTAGTCAACAAAATATCACAACATCGATTGACTTTTAAATCTTTTTGGTTAAAATAAAGAAGCAGGAGTCAAAATGAAAAAGGTTCATGTTATAATAATTGCGGTCATTGGGGGGGCAATCATCTTCGGGTTGATAATTGGCTTGGGATTTCGGGGTGCGGCTTTTACTTCAGGAGGTAATATTGGTGTAATTGAGATTGAAGGCATTATCACTTCTTCAAAAAAAGTCGTGCATCATATTAAACAGTTTGCCGAAGACCCCTCTATTCAAGGTATCCTCGTCCGTGTCGATTCTCCGGGTGGAGGGGTCGCTGCTTCCCAGGAGATATATGAGGAACTGCGCAAAGCCAAACAGCAGAAAAAAATTGTCGTCTCCATGGGTGCGCTTGCGGCTTCGGGTGGTTATTATGTCTCCCTTCCGGCAGATTTAATCGTTGCCAATCCTGGAACTATCACCGGTTCTATTGGTGTCATCATGCAATTCCCCGTGTTTCAAGAGTTGATGAAAAAGGTGGGGATTGATTTTGAAGTAATCAAATCTAAGGAACATAAAGATATCGGTTCACCTTACCGGAAATTGACCGAAAAAGAAAAAAAATTGTTACAGGATGTAGTAACTGATGTTTATGAACAATTCGTCCAGGCGACCTGTGATGCTCGCGGACTTCCGAAGGATAGCGTGCTAAAAATTGCCGATGGCAGAATCATTACCGGTAGGCAGGCAAAGGAATTGGGTTTAGTGGATACCCTCGGCTCCTTCGAAGATGCAGTCAAAATCATTGGTGATATGCTCGGAATCGAAAAACCTAATCTTATCTATCCTCCCAAAAGATACAGTTTGATCCAACTCATTACTGAACCAATAGAAAAAATTTTCATACCCCAAATTTTCTTTCTGTGGCGATAAGCAAAAGATTTCTTTTTATTCTCCCGCTCTTATTTTTCTTCTCCTGCTCCGGCGAAGACATCAACCCCAAACTTCTGGAGTATTTTAAAACAGAAAAAGAACTAAGAAAAAATATCAATTCGGAAAAAGAACTAAACGATTCTTTGTCTGCCCTAAAAACACGTTTGAAAATAGACCCGGATAAAGAATTAAAAAGATTTGCCAGTAAACCAGAATTATGGCTTAAATTTTTGAAGGCAATTGATGGTGAAAAATAAAAAAATCTTCGGAGTTATTGAAGGCTTTTACGGCCGTCATTATTCCTTCACCGAACGTTGTGATTTGATAAAATTTCTTTCGGAATTGGGTCTGAATACTTATGTTTATGCACCAAAAGACGACCCTTATCACCGCAGGGAATATTTTAAAATTTATCCTTTATCTGAGTTGAAAGAATTCGAAAATCTTAATAAACTAGCCCGCCGATATGAAGTCGATTTCAATTATGCCATCTCTCCAGGCACCGAACCAATGCTAAAAGCACTAATTAAAAAGATAGCCTCTATGATGGAAATCGACATCAGACATTTTAGCATTCTCTTTGACGATATAAAAATTAAACTCGACTCAAACACTGCCCTTGTTCAAGTCAAATGTGCTAACGAAGTGTGGGCGCTCCTAAAAGATAAATGGCAAGATGCTGAATTATTCTTCTGCCCAACACAGTATTACGGTTTTAATAAAACCGAATATATCACGACGATTGCCGAAAATTTAAATAAGGAGATAAAAATCTTCTGGACAGGCCGGTGGGTTATTGCCTCCAAAATTACTGTGGAAGATATAAATAATATTACCCAGATTTTAACCCGACCGCCATTGATTTGGGATAATATCTTTGCTAATGATTATCTCCCGGGAATAATCTTAAAATTTCCTTATCGGAATCGCGAACCCAGGATAGTCGAGAAAGTTTGTGGTATTCTCCTCAATCCGATGAACCAGTATCTCCAGTCAAAACCATTAATATTTACGGCTGCTGAATTTTTTAAAAATCCCTTCAACTATAGCCCGAAATATTCCTGGCGAAAGGCAAAAATGTTTTATTGATCGTCCTGACTTCATACCTTTTGTCACATGGCGCATAAAAGGCATAATCCCTTCCCTCTCGAAAGAGACTCATCTTCCTAAAAAATCTCTCCCGATTGAAGACCCTTCAAAAACCAATCGCAAAAATGCTTCGCATAAAAATCCTGGGTCTGAATAATAACCATCCCGGAATTCCATCAAAAATATGAAGGGCACAAAGGCAAATTGACCGTGTAATTTTAATTAAGTAAAAAATCGTGCCTTCGTTAAAACCTTTCTGAAAAAATCCTCGGAAACACACGGAAAAACGACAATCTTTACCTCAAGCTTGAAAGAAAATACTTTGTAAGGCTTTGTATGTTGGGAGCAGTTCTTTAGGCAATCTTCACCAACTTGTGGAAATCGTTAGATGATTTTTTGCGGTTGAGAGGGTATTCTAAATTTTCTGTTTGTCTAAGGACATTATATTAACCTCTGGATTTTTAAAATTTCTTTACTTTCTCAGTCCGGATATTCTCTCAGTTTAGATAGCCAGCCTTGATATTCTGCTCATTTCCATTGACAAAACTGATTATTTCATTATAATTATAAAAATGATAATTCATTTATTTTTTGTACAGATTCTAAATCCTTTCATTTCAGGAAGCATACTTGCACCAGATGATTATACCGATGACTACTTTACTACAATTTACCAACTTGGAATTGAAAATGATTTTTATAGAAGAGATTTTGGCTGGGGAATTTATGTTGATTATTTTTATAAAAAAGATTATCCTTTTGCTGACCCCTACTTCATAAAATCAGGTATCCCTATGGTAATCAATGCCGGTGGTGTAGGATTGCAAGTTAAATATTTTGGCATCGGTTATATTGAATTTGGAGTTAAATTTGGTTATTATATTGGTAATCTTTCATATCCCATTCTTGGAGATAGTGGTACTGTAATAAAAGTAGTAGATAAAAGAAATTCTTTGGGTATGAGTGTGGGGACCAATATAATGCATAATTTTGGCAGAATAAGGGCGGGTATAAAATTCTGGATCAATTTAATCAATTTCGATTCAACTGGTCCCCGAACTCACTGGGATTATACCTCTTCACCAGATTACGTTTCATTGAGTAGTGCTGGTTTCGGTATTATTATGGGCATAAATAAAAGGGATAAAGAATGAAACAAATTTTCTTAATAATGATAATCTCAACCACTCTCTGGGCTGATGGTGGTATCATACCGCCAAGGTATAATGAAATCTATGGGCAGGACCAGGTGGCGATAATAAAGGTTTTACCGGATTCAGAGGAATTATCGATACTGGTTAAAGTCGCCTGGGCGACAGATTATAATGGCTTTGCCTGGGTTGTGCCTTTCCCATCACTACCATCAGTAAGCGAAATAAATGATAGTCTATTCATAAATTTATCCGCACTCAGTTCAATTCAAAAAAATTACGGTGGTTGTGGAGGTTCTTATTATGGCGAAGGTGGTTATTATTATGGCGACGATTATTTCAAAATTATCGAATTCAAAACTATCGGTTTCTTGCAGACGGTTTTGATACAGACTAACAATCCTGATACACTCGTAAACTGGCTTACAAACAACGGATATTCACTGCCCGATGGAATGCGCGATATGTTTCAGGATTACATAAATCGTAACTGGCAGTATTTCTTTATTGCCCGTGCTGATACAAATTATAATTATTATAGAATCAATATCGGTGTCTGTTTCAAATTTGCCACTGACACTATTGTCTATCCAATGAAGATTTCTTCACTCACTTCCGCCAATTACACGGCGCTTTATCTCTATGTAATTGGGCAACACAAAATGTTTTTTGATAATGCCGAACTTTTATATGCCAATAAAATTTCAAAAGATGAACTTGAGAATATAAAAGAGGACTTTCCGGTGCTCTTTGATTATATCAAAGAAGGTGATTATATCACCAAACTCCGTCGGACCTATGATTATCCGAGTGCTATGAATTCAGATATAGTGGTTTATCAATCACCCGATGACACTGAATTCAGAGAGGAAGAGAAGCCCTACTGGTATATGGGTTTTGCCAATAGTATTTTTTTGCCAGCAATTGTCTTTCTTCTTTATATTGGTTATATGAGAATTAGAAGAAAGACAGATATCAAACAAAAACCCGCTCGATAAATCGGACAATTAAATAGTCGAAAAAAGATGGCCATGCCGCGAAAGCCTGACTGGTTAAAGGTCAAACTCCCTTCAGGTAACGAATTTAAGGAAGTCTTTGAAACCCTTAAAAAATATAATCTTTCAACTGTGTGCCAGGAAGCACGCTGTCCCAATATTGGCGAATGCTGGGCAAAAAAGAGTGCAACAATTATGATTCTGGGAAAAATCTGCACCCGTGCCTGCAGATTCTGTGCGGTGACTACTGGTAATCCAAAAGGATATTTAGACCCTGCAGAACCGGAAAATGTTGCTGAAGTAGTAAAAAAATTCGGGTTGCGTTATGTGGTAATAACTTCAGTTGACCGCGATGACCTTAAAGATTTAGGAAGCGGTCATTATGCCCGCACAATTGAAGCAATAAAAGAAAAAAATCCCGAAACCAAGGTTGAGGTGCTGATCCCGGATTTCAACTGCAAAGCAGAACTCTTGAAAAAAATAATTGACGCTAAACCATTCATCATTGGACACAATCTGGAGACTGTAAAAAGACTAACACCTTATGTAAGAGATAGACGATGTAGTTATGAAGGTTCATTGAATGTATTAAAGATAGTGAAAGACCTAAATTCTAAAGCAATTACCAAAAGCGGCTTCATGCTCGGTCTGGGCGAAGAAGAAAATGAAATCATTGAAACACTAAGGGATTTAAAAAATGCCCGGGTTGATATCGTAACGATTGGGCAATATCTTCAGCCCACACGCCGTCACATTGCAGTCAAAAAATATTACACGCCCGCAGAATTCAGCAAATTTAAAAAAATCGGCGAAGAAATTGGAATAAAATATGTGATCAGTGGGCCTCTTGTCCGATCCTCATACCACGCCTCAGAAATAATTTTTTAAATAAATGAAATTAACGAATAAAATTATATTTTATTTTTATTAATACTAAAATAGAATGGTATGGTTTATGAATAAAAAATTAATTTCTTTGGGGAAATTTATCAATCTTGATTATTTCCGCAAGGATATGCGGTATTTCATTATTCTCATGGACTCCTGTAAAGTTCATTGCCTTTGGTCCAAAGGCGAATAGCGGCACCATCAAGGCAGTATGGTCTGAACTCAACCAGCCGCATTTTATTTCATCACCGCTAAGTGTGCCTCCAATTATTCCCAGACCACCTGTCTCATGGTCGGCGGTCACGATGACGATGGTATGCGAATCTTTCAGTGCAAAATCAAGCCCCACCTTTACTGCCTCATCAAACATTAAGACCTGCTTAACCATCCCATCTATTTTATTTGCGTGACATTCCCAGTCAATTTGACTCCCCTCAATCATCAAAAAGAACCCATCAGGGTCTTTACTGAGAATCTCTATCGCCTTTTTTGTCATCTCCCCGAGCGTCGGTTCGGTTGAATCGTTTTTCATATTCTCCATCTGAAAAAGCCCGAGTAGATAACTACCATCGGCTTTCAGCAATTGAATTTTATCTTCCACAAAAAAATAACCCAGTCTTTTTGCTTCTTTAATAAGGTCCCGCTCATCCTTTCTTTTACTCCCTTTGACTTTTCTGGGCAGAAAGAATGCCTTGCCACCACCAAGAAGTACATTCACCTTATTGTAAATCAATTGAACCGCAATTTCCGATTCGTCACCCCGACTTGATGTATGGGCGGCAAATGTCGCAGGTGTAGCATGGGTAATTGATGAAGTCACAACCAAGCCCGTTGATTTTCCTATCTTCTGACACACTTCAAGGAGTGTGCGATAAGGATTGCCCGCAGAATCAACACCAATTGCGCCGATTTTGGTCTTTATACCCGATGCCAGGGCAGTTCCACCAGCCCCAGAATCAGTTATCAATTTGTCAATCGCACAGGTATTAACCAGTCCCGTCACCGGCATCAGTTCCATATTTAACCTACCCAGGGCACCTCTGCTCTTTATCCTTGCGGTCTGAATCTGGGCAATACCCATCCCATCGCCAATAAAAAAGATAATATTCTTGATTTGAAGTTCGGAGGGCAGTAGCGGTAGACGGGAAATTTCCTGCCCAAATATCAAACAGAAAATTATTGTCATAAAAAATATTTTTCTTATCATTATAAACTCCTTTTTGATGGTTTAATTATAACCACATTTTTCTCACTGTCAATTTTAATTGCAGAATAGAGCGGAACAATATTATTCTATGGTAAATTCTATTGATGTTTAATAAAAATCCAAAGGTAAGAAAAAAAGAGTTCGACTGTTCAATTTCTTAATAGACAATCTTATACCCTCAAATCCTTTATAGAGTAACCATTTGATTAAAAATTAAAATATGGCAACAACATTGAATATATTACTCAATCTTATTTCTAAGTTTAATCAATTTTGCTTTACCCAGTAATTTCCGACCAGAATAAATATGCAAATAATAAGTCCCTTCAGACAACTCCGCTATTTTTTGATCCTGGATTACTAATGTCTCAGTGCATTTGAAATGAGCTTTAAATACCAGTGCACCCAGGGCATTGTAAAGTTTCAATGTAAGACCACTTTTTCCAAATCCAAAATATTTTATTTCTATCTTATTATTAAAAAATGTTGGTACATAAAACAATTTTCTATTTTTATCGCTAATAGTCTCAGGACCGATAAAAATGAATCCAGAACGTGGGTTAATTGTAATCACTGCACCTGAATCATAATAGGTATTATTATGGTCAAAATAACTTCGTTCTAATACATACTGGTAGGCGTTCAATGTATCAAGATTCAGTAAAACCACCCCATTACTATAATTTCGTTTCAGAAAAACAAATCCTTTTGACGAATCTTGCATGGCAACCACTTGGTATGAATTAGTTGGGTGACCGATGGGGAGATAATAATAAGTCGGATATATCGTGCAACTATAGTGGCAATACTTACCGCCCGAAGTATCATGCATAAGTACATACACATTCTCTCCATTGACCATATAAAAAGCTGCGGCGGTGTATAATATTTGTTGGTCATTAACCACACCCGCAAGTAGAACATATTTTTTCTGTGGATTTTGTGTGATTATCTTTATCCAGTCATAAGTAGTCTTAGGTGAAACCCATTTTCCTGCTCCGAATTCACATGAAACAGTAAATGAACAACGCATAATGTAATCAACATAATTTTTGTAACTATCAAACAAATCAGCAGATAATCCAGCAAAAAATGGAATTTCGGGTAATCTATTTTTTAGCATTTGAGTAAATTCATAATGTTTTTGCTTTCTAATTGTGTTCGTTTCATAATCCGGGGAACCATCAGGGACCATACTAATTGGATGTAGAAAGTTATCAAAATAATATCCGGTAGGTTTGTAGATGGTATAAACGCTATCGTATAACCATCTCAGGTTTTTATAAAAGATATTCCTAACATATTCGCCATCACTCCCATAACGAACATAATCTTCCCGGGAAAAACTTGTGTCATTAAAAGGCCAGAGATGAGACACAACTCTACCAAGTGAATCTCTGATGAAACCCCAATTAAGTGAATCCTTAATATAACTATGAGGATAAAAATCGCCACCGCCGAGATAAGTAATCCGCCATATAGTATCTTGTCCGCCATGGGTTACAGTGTATCTGATGTAGGCAGCACTGGTCATAACATAATGAAAAAGTTCAGCTTCTGGTTTAACTAACCCAAAGCGAAAGAGTGCTAATTTATCTCCTCTAAATAAGTCGTGTTTTGCGATCGCAGTTATCCAATCCGGTGCTTCGCTGCGGAAACTGACCAGTTTAAAATTTGCCATGGGCAATACTGGTAAGGTTTTATAACTGCCATTTGGATTAATTGCATACATACGCAAATTATCCACCCATAATTTAATTAAATTATTACCATTTTTGTTGGCAGTTATTTCTAATATTGGTCGGACTCTCCATATTGTATCCGCAAGATAAATTTTAACGGGAATTGTTATCCAATCAATATTACTGTTAAAAGTACTAATTGTTGTATATGTGGAATTTATTAAAATTCTTAACCGACATATAACATTTTGGACACTATCAGTCTTTAGGCTTATAAGAATTAATAAACTATCGCCAGTAGGGAAATTCGTTCCAATTCCAAAAGTTTTATTGGTTGTAGTATCAATGTAGGCAAAACTCAAAGTTATGGTCCGGTCTTTTGTATCAGAAACAGTCCGCTTTAAATAGACAAACTGCGAACCGGCGCCGCTAATTTTATTATTAAAATCAATGAATGTCTTCAGATATGGTTTAATCGTATCATTTGCAGAAAAACTAATCCCGGCTGCTACAAGTATTTCTGGCCATAAAGTATCTCTTGGTACTGGTTTGTGATTAAAATAATAATTTTCGTACATCTCCATCTCGCCGTAGCCAGCAGTGTAATTTAGGGATTCGGCAAAGGAGGATATGATCATAGGAAGCAATAAAATCTTTATTCGAGACAATATTATGAAAATGAACAATCTTTTTCCATTCATATCTCCTCCTGTTTTTGGCTCCTTTAAGATAATTGTATCTATAAATTGAAAAAACATTAAACCTAACTCACAATTTATACAACGCACTTTTTGATCAGTACTCCCCATCCTTTATTTGTTCTCTAATATCTTTATCCTTGCCTCAGTTCTCCTCAGATATTCCTGTGCCTTGGTATGATTTGGGTCGTATTTAAGAACTTCCTTGAAAATTTTCAATGCCTCTTTGTATTCGGCATTGATAAATCTTTCAACTCCTGCCCTATAAAGCGCTTCTATCTCCTCGGGGGTCTTGGATTTCTTCACTAAATTTTCTGGACTGGTTGTAGTCTTGGGCTTGTTTTTTGTGACCAATAAGGAATCCATCAGTTTCATACGATTCAATGCTTCGGTCTGGGTGGAATCATATTCCGCAATCTTACGATAATAATAAAAGGCTTCTGCGTACCTTGCTGAATCTTCATTTGTCCGCGCCAGTGCCATTATACTATCAAGCCATTTTCTCTCCATAGAATAAAAATTATGATTTTTTCATCAATATTAAATCCATATTTGGCGAAATTTTGAAGTTCGGCTAAAACCTGCTTTGCCTGCGGTATTTCCATGTTTTTCAACAGATAATTAAAAGAATCAAGGCGGGTATGGAATTTATGATAATGCTCTGTTATCCTTTTTCTATCTGATAATTTAACCATTTCAAAGATAAAATTATTGTTTGTGGCTGAAACCGTAAACTGCCTTCGCAAAACTTCATAATCAGGGGCTTCAAGAATAATATCGTATTTGCCCGGTGGTAATGAAAGGTAAAAAGTGCTCCGCCTGGTAGTGAAAGACTTATTTAGATTTTCAAATCTTACCTGAACATATGGAATTGGTTCTCTTGAGATTGAATCGCATATTGTACACTGGACATTGATACCATCCGATGTCTTTTGGGCGT
>JBDRWD010000048.1 GCA_039802205.1 candidate division WOR-3 bacterium | reverse complement strand
CATCTTCCAAGGCCTGCACCGCCCAAACCATCGCCTTGTTCCGCGCCGCCCGATACTCATCCCAACCCAGACCAAGCTCAGGAAGCGCAATGGTTGAACAATGCTCACCCCGCGGATCACCACCACAATGCGAAACCGAATCCAACTCCACATACCCCACCCGATCCTGGGGCTTCTCAAAATGCGGCTCAATTGGAATTTTCTTCTTCAAAACCGAGGCATGCGGATGGGGACGATACCGCCGGGCTATACGATACTGATCTTTGATTGGTTTTAATAACCGCTCAATCGTTGCCGAACTGATGGTGAGTAATAGTTCTTTTATTGCCTGAGCAATTGGTTGTTTTATGGGCTTGAGGTCATGCTGTTCTTCTTCAGGGAATTCGTTAAACACTCTTTCCGGGATACCATTAAAGAGCCAGTCTTGATTGATGGTAATAAAGGCTTTGAGATGGACACTGGATTTTTCTCCTTTTTAATTATTGACCTTTTGGCTTTCATGGTATATACTTCCTCCGGAATGTCTATTGCGATCATAGGGGCTCCTTTCAGGAAATATATACTTGGGAGTCCCTATGTTTTCAAGTACCTGAGTAAGATATTTTATTTTGATTAAATAACCCCATTTCGGTAAGATTATTTTTGATTCAAATCGGATTATTGACATTTTCGCCCGTTTATTTATAATTGGTTATGAAAATCCTTGTCACCAGTGCCTTACCCTATGCTAATGGAGATATTCATTTGGGGCATCTTGCTGGTGCCTATCTTCCCGCTGACATCTATGTGCGGTATCAACGGCTCAAGGGGCGGGATGTGATACATATCTGTGGAACAGATGAACACGGTGTCCCGATTACAGTTCTTGCCGATCAACAGAAAAAAACACCTAAAGAGATCGTCGATTACTATCATGAGTCAATTAAAAAATCTTTCATTGATTTTGGAATTTCCTTTGATAACTTTTCCCGCACCACCATTCCCCTCCATTATCGCCTCGCCCAAGATTTTTTCTTAAAAATCTATAATAAAGGATATATCTATGCAAAAGAGAACGAACAGTTTTACTGCCCCAAGTGTAAAAGATTTTTGCCTGATCGTTATGTGGTCGGCAAGTGTCCACGTTGCGGTATTGACGGTGCAAAGGGCGACCAGTGTGAAGCCTGTGGCCGCTGGCTTGAGCCCTTTCAGTTGATCGAACCCCGTTGTTTGATATGTAATGAAAAACCTGTAAAACAGAAGACCAAACATTGGTATTTCCGATTGTCACAGTTTCAGAATCAGTTGAGCCAGTGGATTGAAGAAAAGAAACACTGGCGGGAAACAGTTTTGACATTTGTCCAAGGCTGGTTAAAAGAAGGATTAGAAGATAGACCTATTACCAGGGATATGAGCTGGGGTGTGCCGGTGCCCCTGGAGGAAGCCCAGGGTAAGGTTTTATACGTCTGGTTTGATGCACCGATTGGTTATATCTCTTCAACAATGGAGTGGGCAATTAATAAAGGAGAACCTGATTTATGGAAAGAATACTGGTTGAATCCGGAGACCAAACTCGTCCATTTTATTGGCAAGGACAATATTGTCTTCCATGCCTTGATCTGGCCAGCGATGCTCATGGCTTATGGCGATTACATCCTCCCTTCAGAAATTCCGGCAAATCAGTTTTTAAATCTGGAAGGAGAAAAACTTTCCACATCCCGGGGCTATGCGATCTGGCTCCCTGAATATCTAAAAGAATTCCCTGCAGATGCACTACGCTATGCCTTGACTCGCAATCTTCCCGAAACCCGAGATGCAGATTTTACATGGCGCGATTTCCAAGCCTGGCATAATAATGAACTCGCCGATATTCTGGGTAACTATATCAACCGTACCCTCACCTTTATTGAAAAATACTACAACTCTAATGTCCCATCAGCCTCGGCATTCACCGAGAATGAAAATCGTATTTTGGAGATGCTCCATCAGGCACCCAAAATAATCGGAGAAAAGATTGAAAATTTTGAATTTAAATCTGCCCTCCAGGAAGTGATGAAGATCGCCCAGGAAGGCAATCGTTATTTTGATAAAGAAGCCCCCTGGATAACGCGCAAGACCAATCCTTTGATTGGCGAACGCACGATGTATATCTGCATGAAGATTGTCACATCCCTGGCAGTGTTGATGGAACCTTTCTTACCTTTCACCGCACAGAAGCTCAAAAAGATGATAAATTTTGTGGAACAGGGCTGGGATAAAATTGCCACCCCGATAGTATCTCCAACAATTGGGAAACCGGAGATTCTGTTTAAGAAGATTGATAATCAGGTGATCGAACTTCAAATTGCGAAATTAAAGGGCCGGGAATGTACGATTGAAGATTTTAATAAATTAGAACTGCGCACTGCCCGGGTTATCACGGCAAAGAGAGTTGAAGGAAGCGACCATCTAATCGTCTGCGAGATTGAAATTGGCGACAAGAAAAAACAGATTGTTGCGGGCATCGGAAAATATTATCAACCCGAAGAACTCATCGGCAAGACGATTATCGTTGTCAACAATCTAAAACCAATCATGCTTAAAGGTGTGCTTTCCGAAGGAATGCTTCTTGCAGCCCAAAATAAAGAGGGACTGGTGCTTTTGACGACCGATAAACCGATCGGTTCCGGTGCCTCGGTTAAGTGATTGATACCCACTGCCATTTAGTTGACCCCCAATTTAGCCATGATTTAGAAGAAGCAATTGAACGGGCCAGGGCAGCAGGTCTTAAATACATAATCAATATCGGTTACGACCTAAACACGAGTATCTCCGCACTACAAATGAATGAAATTTATGACTTCCTACTCCCGGCCGTGGGCATCCATCCAAATGAGTCCGTAGAAGAATCATTAAACCAGATGGAATCAATAGAAACTCTCTTGAGCAACAAACAGGTAGTTGCGATCGGTGAGACCGGGCTTGATTATCACCGCAATTATTCACCACCGGAGGTCCAGGAATCATTATTTCGTTACCACATTAATCTTGCCCGAAGATATAATCTTCCCTTGATTATCCATACTCGAAATTCAATAACCGATGTCCTACGGATATTGGAAGAAGAAAATTACCACCGGGGCGTTTTTCATTGCTATAGTGGCACCTATGAGCAGGCAAAGAAGATAATGGATTTGGGTTTCTATCTCGGTTTTGGCGGTGTTTTGACATTTTCTAAAAATATGCGTGAAGTATTTCTCCGCTTGCCTCTGGATTTCATTCTTTTGGAGACTGATGCCCCTTTTCTCGCCCCGGCAAGCAAACGGGGCCGGAGAAATGAGCCGGCATTCATTCGTGAAATTCTAAATTTTGCATCAGGCCTAAAGGGGTTATCACCGGAACGACTGGAGGGAATTACTGACCAAAATGCGGGTAATTTATTCTCTTTGAAAAGTATAGCATAAATGCCAAGGCGTTTAGGACAACATTTTTTAAATAGTGTATTAGTAGCACGAAAAATAAGTATATTCGCGGGTGTGGAAAATGAAAGTGTCTTAGAAATCGGCGCTGGTAAAGGAATGCTTACCCAGGAACTTGCCAAGGGGGCAAGGTGCGTCTATGCAGTGGAGATCGATCCAAAATATGCAGCAAGCCTCCGTGCCAAGCAGCTTGCCAATGTTGAGGTGATAAATGAAGATTTTTTGAAGATGAATCTGAATCGTTACCAGAATTTGGTGGTGGTCGGGAACATTCCCTACAGTATTACCACCAAAATTTTGGAAAAACTTACCAAGATGCGGAATTGTCTGAAAAGGGCAATATTGACCCTCCAGAAAGAATATGGAGAAAGACTCCTTGCCCAGCCCGGATCCCCTAGTTATAGTTCAATCACCTGCTATATCAATTATTACTTCCAGGTAATCAAAGGATTTCTCATTAAAGCCCGATTTTTTAATCCGCCGCCGAAAGTTGATTCAATCGTCTTAGCATTAATCCCCCATCATCCACCATTTGTTCTGGATGATGAAGTCCAATTTTTTGATTTTGTCAAAGGACTATTTCGCTACCGACGGAAAACCTTGAAGAATGCCCTGATTCACCATCTCGGGACCCTGCCGGATGGATTAAACAGCAAGCTCCTTACCCAAAGACCCGAAAAGTTATCGTTAGTCCAATTCTATGAGTTATACAATAAAGCAAAAACCACTTTTTGAGATGAAAAAATACGTCTATATTGTTGAAGGGGAAGATTTAAACATAGCCATCGCCAAAATATTCGGTTACTTCCCGGAATTGGTTTTGGAGAACAAGAATGTATTTGTCAAACCTAATATGCTGCGCATTGCGCGGCCTGAAGAATGTATAATAACAGACCCTGCCCTGATCGCGGGAGTGGTTGATCATCTAATAAAAAATTCTGCCCATGTAATGGTAGGAGATAACCCCATTCCCCAAAAGGTAAACGAAATTGAAACGGCAAAACAGTGCGGTTTTTACGCGGCAAGCCGCGGCCGGTTTAAAAATGTAGGAAGGTTTGTAAAAAAAGTCAAAATAAAACACCGGAATGTAAAAGAAGTTTATGTCTCCCGGGAGATAATTGAGAGCGAGATATTGATCTCCTTACCGAAATTCAAGACCCACGAATTAACGATTCTCAGCATTGCCATTAAAAATCAATTTGGTATCATCCCCGGCGGTTTGAAACCCCACTTACACTATCAATGTCCAACACTTGACGATTTTTGTGAACTTTTGATTGAAA
Source organism: candidate division WOR-3 bacterium (assembly GCA_039802205.1). Taxonomy (NCBI): domain Bacteria; kingdom Pseudomonadati; phylum Caldifarciminota; species Caldifarciminota bacterium. The sequence continues at coordinate 16,498 of JBDRWD010000048.1, read as the reverse complement.
TATATAACATTAAAAAACCTGATTTGATAATCGTGGATGCCTTGAACATCGTTGATGCCCGGGGCAGGAAATATCGATTAAATAAACTCATCGCTGGCACTGATGGATGGGCGGTCGATTATGTCTGTGCACTCATCGCTGGGATAAAACCTGAGGTGTGTCCAGTGCTTAGACTCGGGATAAAAAAAGGGATGCTCAATCCAGAACAGATTGTGATTAAAGAAGAGCTCCCGGCTTTGAAAGGTTTTAAAGTTCCGCTTTCCGCACCGATTAAAAATATCCTTGCTGGCATCGGGAGTCGGGTTTTCGCCCGCATCCAAAATTTCTGGGCACCGGCTTTAAATGTAAATCGCTGTAATCAGTGCCATTCCTGTGCGAATGTCTGTCCTGCACGGGCAATATATGATTTCAAAATTGATTATAAAAAATGTATCAAGTGTTATTGTTGCCTGGAGGTCTGCCCCCAGAATGCCATAAAAAGATACTTAAAGATCATTTAGTAAAAGGATTTCATGATACCATCTTTAATATAACACCAGGACATTGCTTCAGTATTATTGATACATAGGATTTTTCCGTGACGATCAATACCGATCAAACCAGCACGGCATTTCTGGCGTGTGGCATAACTTATCGCCATCTTGCCAGCAACCGGAGCCGAATACTTTTCCATCAGATTGACGGTGCGGAAAGCGAGCAATGTCTTCATGATCATTTCTCCGTGACCTGTCGCCGAAACCCCGCCGAATTTATTTGCATAGGTTCCGGCACCGATGATCGGTGTATCACCGACCCGTCCCGGTAGGTGGAGTGAAATACCGCCGGTGGAGGTACCGACGGTTATCATCCCATTTTTATCGAGCGCCACAACCCCAACGGTTTCATAAAGTTCCTTCAATTGATAAATTTTCGGAAAATATTCACTCTTTAATCTTTTTTTTGCCCGCAGCCACATCCTTTCTTTCTCCTTCGTTTTGGGATTGTGATATTTTATACCACAGAGCCGGGCAAAGCGCAATGCACCCTCACCACACAAAAGCAGATGGTCGGTCTTTTCCATCACCAGACGCGCCACCTGAATGGGATAACGGACATTCTTTATCGCTGCCACTGCCCCAAAATTACCCAGCGAGGTCATGATCGAGGCATCCATTTCCACTTCTCCGGTCAGACCAAGGGTTGAGCCCGTTCCCGCATTAAAAATCGTCGTGTCTTCCAAAACCATTATTGCCCGTTCTACGGCATCAAGACTTGAACCACCATTTTTTAAGATCTCATACCCAATGCTTACTGCCTTTTTTAAACCTTGAGCCCGGCGGTGGGGATAGTTTATACCACCTGCCCCTCCATTAGCAATTATCACCAGATTTTTCATTGTCTCCTCGCTATTTTACCAATTTTATTAATGGTGTTACTTTTTAAAAGCACAAAATACAGACCAGCACTGACAGGTTTTCCTTTTTTGTCCTTACCATCCCAGAAAATTTTTTTGTTTACTATTTCAGAACCAGCAAACCTTTTGACGAGCCTGCCGGTAATGGAGTAGATATAAACTTCCGGTTGAATGCCATCGGGATAATCAAGAATAATTTCGCAATTATCTAAAAAGGGGTTGGGAATGGAATAAGGAACCGCGTAGTCGACGATATTTAGCGAAACGAAATTAGAAAGATTTCCCTCGTTATTGTAAAGGTCCAGGGGATAAACTCCATAATAATACTTGCCTTTTAATTTATTATAGACATATAAAGCGGTATCGGTGAGGTCATATCTGACATACCGTCCGGAAGCAAGATTGTATAACCTTATCCGATCAATATAAACACCACCGTTATTTATACTCCCGTTGGTGCGATAATAAAATCTCAGCGGCCCGTTTCCCGGGGGAAGAACCATCCGGATATTCTGCCAGCTACCCGATCGTCCATAAAAAACTGCCTTTTTGGTCTCCCATTCCACGAGAAAAGAATCAACCCGGTCTTCGGTATTGTAAAAGAGATAAAAATCAAGAAGCCCCAAGGTCTCAATCCGAAAAACATTCTTTGTGACCAAGGTATTATTGAGATTACTACTATTGCCTGAAAAGAATGAACCATTCCCCTCGTAAGCGAAATTGCTCACGAGCGTAAAACCGTTAAAAAACCAGTGCACAGAGTCTTCACAGTTATCATAAAAAATTAAAATTGTATCATTGCATTCAACGAGATTGTAGAATACCGGAGCAAGGTCGAAGGATGGAGTCCAGAAAAGGCGGAAGTCGTTATCCCGACCCGGACCGCTGGCTGATAAAATGCAAGTCGTTGGTCTTATATCATCTTCTCCATAAAACCAGTTCAGAAATTGTGGCCAGTGCGATTCGCGGTAACTCAATAATGTATACAAATCAACAAGATTTTTGAATTCTGGATAGCGATCTGGAAACCAGGCGGTGATGCCACTTACCCGGGCAAGACCGGCTCCCCAGGCTTCAGATTTAAGCACGGTGGTATTATAGGCGGTTACCAACTCGCTTGTTTCTTTCGTTGCCCGATATTCATTTAATAATCTTAAAAAATCACCCAGATCGATAAAATCATCTTCTGGATGCGGCTCAGGATTAAATAAGGAAATGGTTTGAACCTGATTGCGGATATTTTTGAAACCCGGGTCTGGAGGATTTTTGAGCAAAAGGTCGATATTGGTCTTTAAAGTTGCTATTAAACGGTTAAGATTCTGGAGGTCCACGAGCGAAAGGGCGGATGGTTGATCAGAATAATAGTTCCGACAGATCTCAATGATGCTCATGCCCAATTTCTGTTCATCTATTTTAGGATTTATTTTAAAATTGTAGAGAATATGCTCATAGGGAAATCCCGCAATCGGCCAGACCGTCTGAGGCGCAATGCAGAACCGGGCATAATCCTTTAATTCGGTTAATATCTCACTCTGCTGCATATTGCAGGCATCAAAACCGATCAGATTTAATCGCTTACCGGTGATTTCATAGAATCCTTTTAATGCGCGCCGGAGATCGCCCCGGGCAATGCTCAGTTCGCTTCCGGCAGACCAATCACTCCCGAAGGTTCTTCGCGGTGCCAGGGTCCAACCTGTGCCGTGATCCCAGAGGATGAGGAAATACCTCCGGGCAGGAAAAAGCATCACCCCCCATACCAGAAAATCCTGCAGGGTGTGCCAATCACACATATCAATCAAGCCCATTTCGCCGAGATTGTAGAGGGTATCTTTGCCAACATAATAACGACAGGCACCAATATCGGGTTTATCAACCTGTACCAAAATGGCAAAATTTTCATCGGCACCGATGTTTTTCATCTCCACGATATCACTATCGGCAAAAGCACTGAGTGCATTATCTGCAGCCATGTATACTAATACTGTCCACTCCCGAGCCAGTAATGTCAAGGGCAGGATCCCGATGAATAAAAAATTACGCACGGGTTATTTTATTGAAATAAATTTTTCTGTCAATCTTTCAATTTGAATTTGGCTAAAAGAGTATTGATGGCGTTTTCCAAATACCTTTTCTTTAAAAAAATATTGATTGATAATTCCGAGGTGGTGACGGCCTCAATGTGGATTTTTACCCGGGCAAGCTCCCGGAAAATTTCCGCGAGGATTTTATGTTCTGACCCGATTCCAAAACCAATGAGGCTTAATGAACAGATATCCAGTGATTCTTTGATTTCGGTTATCCTTAATCTTTTCACCAACCGGTCGATGATCTTTTTTACCTGATCCCTCTCTTCCAAGGGGGTGATAAATGATAGATCAAATTTAGGTGCTTCAGAAATCCCATGGAAGAAAAATTTTAAGTGCACTCCACCATTAGTCAACTCTGCCGTGATCTGGGAGAGATAGGCTGGATTTTTGGGCACCTGGACAAGGGTTATCAAGTAAAGATCTTCGGTATGAGTGATCGCCTTAGGTTTAGGATGCTCCATGCCCGAAAGTTGGGTGATGAGGGTTCCGGGTTTATTGGTGAAACTGTTACGTACTTCAATGGGAACCCCAAAACGAGCACCAATTCCGGTTGCCCGGGGATGTAATACTTTAGCACCCCGACTGGCAAGTTCCAGCATCTCTTCGTAAGAAATTCTTTTGATCTTCTTCACTCCTGGAAATCGGTTAGGGTCCTCAGTAAATACCCCGTCTACATCGGTATAAATTATACATTTCTGCGCATTTAATGCCGCAGCCAGTGCCACTGCTGTTGTATCCGAACCTCCCCGACCCAGGGTTGTAATCTCCTTTTCAAAACTCACTCCCTGAAATCCACAGACCACTGGAACAAAACCGTGGCTGATAGCATTCTTCAGACGCTCTCCTTTGATCTCAATGATCCGGGCATCGGTGTGTCGGTTGTCAGTGATAATCCCCACTTGCGAACCCGTAAATGAAATAGCCTGGACATTAAATTTGTGGAGTGCCATCGTAAATAATGCTACTGAAATCCTTTCTCCGGCAGTGAGGAGCATATCCATCTCTCTGGCCCGGGGATTTTCCGTGATCTGTTTTGATAGCTGAATCAATTCATCGGTGGTATGACCCATTGCGGAAACGACCACAACTACATCACTCGTTTGTTTCAACCGTGCAACCCGGCGGGCGGCCCTCTTTATGAGTTCGGCATTCGCTACCGAGGTGCCGCCAAATTTTACTACCGTAAGTGCCATTTTGATTTTACATCTGGATGAGGACTCCACCCCAGGTGAAGCCGGCACCAAAAGCCACCATCAGGACATAATCACCTTTCTTTATCCGACCTTCGGCCCGGGCTTCTGCAAGGGCAATAGGGATGGAAGCCGCTGAGGTGTTACCATAGCGGTGAAGATTCACATAGACTTTTTCCATCGGTATCTCCAGTCGCTTAGCCGTGGCTTCAATGATCCGAATGTTAGCCTGATGGGGTATCAATAAGGCGATGTCCTTGGAAGAAAGATTCGCCTTCTGTAAGGTTTTTATTGCCGATTCAATCATTGCCCGGACTGCAAGTTTGAAGACCTCATTCCCTTCCATCTTAATATAGTGCAGGCGGTTTTTGACGGATTCTTCTGAAGCTGGAATTCTTGAACCTCCCGCGGGTTGGTGGAGAAGTCTCCAGTCTGAACCATCCGCCGCAAAGTAGGAGGCAATTATTCCGCAGTCTGCATCGTTGGTCTTCTTTATCACCGCGGCACCTGCGCCATCACCAAATAATACACAGGTTGCCCGGTCGGTGAAATCCATCACCTTACTCAATGTCTCGGCACCGATCACGAGAATATTATTGTAGCCATTTTTTATCATCGCCTCAGCAATCCCTAAGCCATAGATAAATCCGCTACAACCTGCCGATATATCAAATGCCATGATTTGCCGTGCCCCAAGTCGGCTCTGGACAATACAGGCAGTGGAAGGGAAAAGCATATCCGGAGTGGCTGTTCCCAGGATGATCGCATCAATCTCCTCAGGTTTGGTCTGCGCATCTTCTAATGCCCTTTGGGCAGCAATGACCGCCAGATCACTGGTAGCTTTATCCGCATCAGCGATCCGCCGCTCTTTTATTCCGGTGCGAGTAGTTATCCACTCATCCGAAGTCTCCACAATTTTTTCCAGATCAAAATTGGTTAAGATTTTTTCGGGTACATATGTACCAAGACCAGCAATGTAAGCTCTCATTTTTTCATCACCTTTCTTATCTCCTCAATAATATTTGATGCTACACAGCCTTTTGCCATGAGAATGGCATTTTTTAAAGCAAGGGGTGAAGAATGGCCGTGGCAGATGATCACCACCCCATTGACCCCAACCAGTATACCGCCCCCGTATTCTTCATAACTGAATTTTGCCTTTAAATCCTTCATCGCCGGTTTTACGAGAAATTGACCGAATCTCCGCCGCATCGCAGCATCTACCGTTTCCCTGAGCATATTCCAGAGGGCATCGACGATACCTTCCGAATATTTCAAAAGAACATTGCCAGTAAAACCATCGGTAACTATTACATCGACAAATCCCTTCATCAAGTTATTCCCTTCTATATTACCCACAAAGTTTGCAATCCCTTCTTTTAATAACTGGTATGCCTTCTGCCTTATCTCATCGCCTTTCATGCTTTCAGAGCCTACATTAAGAAGTCCCACCCTGGGATTCTCTTTTTTTAACACAATCCGGGCCAGAACCGAACCCATGACGCCATAGTAAAGGAGATCGACTGGTTTGGGTTTGATATTTGCACCGACATCAATAACGATCGAATACCCGGATTGGGTGGGGAAAGTGATCGCCAATCCTGGTTTGGTATTCTCTTCAATCGTTCCCAGTTCAAAGAAACTGAAGCCCATTATCGCACCGGTATTACCAGCACTCACCAAGGCATCAATCTCATTTCTTTTGAGCATTGTAAAAAGCACCCCGAGCGATGAGTTACGTTTCTGTCTAACCGCCACACTCGGAATTTCATGCATGCCCACGACTTCTTCGGCAATACAGTATTCGAAACCTAAGTTGCGCACCTCCATTTCATAATCACCCTTACCCACGACGATGATTTCACTTCGGATATCTTCTTTTAAGAGTTTTAAAGCCTCAATCTCAACATGGGGGGAACCATCTGACCCCATTAGATCAAAACCGATTTTCATTTTTCAGCAGATAATTGGGGAAAACGATTTTGAAGACTTTCCATTTTTGCGCGGGCTTCAAATTAAGACTTTTCTTCTTTGGGGGCAACAATTAAAGTATCTTTATAGGTGCCACAGACCGGGCAGACCCGATGCGGCAATTTTGGACTGTGGCATTTTGGACATTCAATATATTGCCTTGGCGTCATCTTGAATTGAGAACGCCTTTTATTCTTTCTGGAATGTGAATGTCTTCTTTTGGGAACAGGCATAGTTTCGTCTCCTTTTTACTCAGGATACATCCGCACCGCACTGAACCATTTTCTCAATAACTCAATCCGTTTCTTCTTATCTTCGGGAAGTATGAAAGGTCGACCCCGGCAATCGATGATGATGCCGACAACACCTCCCTGGAGTTCAGCTTCCAAAACTTTTCCCTTACCATTGCCCACATCAAAACCCCGCTCTGGATGGAGTACAACCTTTATTTTCTTATCGACCGGGACCGGAATCAACTCTATCTCTCCATATTTCATAACTTTTTCACTCGTTCCCTTTTCGTCAATGATCTTTATTTTTAATACATTCACACCTTCCCTACCTTCACCTACGGGTGCGATGCAGTAGCCTAAAGGCACAAGACAGTCTTTATTAAATACCTCGGTCGCAGATTGTTCATGGACTGTAGAAAGAACACCCAGATGCGGCATCATGAATATGGAATCAACCGCCAGTTTGGTTATGCCCTGTGGGAGGAAGGCATCGATCATCATCATTGCTGCCTGATTCCGACGTGGGGCATGGGAAAGAATCCCGCCCGAACCGATCAAAAGATTCAAAGCCATAAGATCGATCAGCGTTTCCCCAGTCATTGTCTGGGCAAAGGTGTCGGAGATCGTCCTTTCCTGTTGAATACCTTTTAATCCCACAGCCATTGACTTATGCTGCTCAAAAGCCAGACTAAGTGCCTCTCGGGCGATTGCCTGCTCAATCTTTAAGTCCTCAAGGGTATGGGGAATGGTAGTGGGTCTTATCATCTTATTCCGGATTCGATTACGCAGGTCTCGTTCCTCAATCTCAAAGGGCAGCCAGCGCATTATGTTTTCTATCCCGGTCTCGGCAAGAACATTGCTTATGGAATAAGACATACCCAAATTGGCACTCACCGTCCGGTTGAAGACACCCTGGAAAACTGAGAAGACATCGGTCGTAGCACCACCGATGTCTACCCCGATCACCGTGATATTTTCTTTACGTGCTACTGTTTCCACAAGTAAACCGACTGCACCAGGTGTAGGCATTATAGGAACGTCGGTCATCTCCATGAGTTTCTTATAGCCCGGGGCATGAGCCATCACATGCTCCATGAATAAATCGTGAATCTTGTGGCGGGCAGGATTGAGGTTCTCGCGTTCCAGCACCGGCCGGATGTTTTCCACAATCACCAATGCAGTATTCTCTTTCAGAATATCAAGTATCGCCTGCCGCGCATCTTTGTTACCTGCATAGATCACGGGCAATTTGTATCCGATACCAAACCGGGGTTTGGGATCAGCGGCCCTTATCAATTCCGCCAGTTCCACCACATGGGAAATGGTTCCTCCATCAATGCCTCCGGAAAGTAGAATCATATCCGGTCTCAGGTTCCTGATCCTTTCGATCTTTTCATGGGGTAACCGGCCATCATTGGAGGCAATCACATCCATGACAATCGCGCCGGCGCCAAGTGCTGCCCGGGCTGCACTTTCTGCGGTCATGGTCAAAACCACACCCGCTACCATCATCTGGAGACCACCACCTGCCGAAGAGGTGGAGACATAAAAATCAACGCCTTCAGAACCCTTAACTCCTTTGATGATATGCTCCCCATCAAGGATTTTCACATTGGCGAGTTCTTCCACTTCGCGTACCGCGTTTAAAACCCCTTTGGTGACATCCTCAAAGGGCGATTCTACGGTCGTAGGTGCCTCACCCCGGACGATAAGACGGTATTCCTCACCTCTTTTTTCAATTAAGATCGCCTTGGTAGTGGTGCTGCCGCAATCTGTTGCGAGAATTCTTTTAGGATCTTTTACGTTCATGTCGTTCCTCCTCAAGCTGCTCAATAGCACAGATCAAGCGTTCAATGTTATTCCGGTCTTCAAGCATTGCAGCAATCTCTTCGTATTCCTGATATGAAAAAAATGCTCGATAAAATGGTTGCATAAATATCATCAATTGATTGCCCAAAAATGTTAAGGGCTTTGAAGACTCCAGAAAAACAATCGCAACCGGTGATAATCTCAAATCAACAATCTTTTGGGCAATCTTGTTGATTAAAAAATTTCTCCTTTCTTCAGTTATTTCAAACCTTATCTCTTCCATCTTAACTTTAAATCCTTTACCGCTTTGACTTCATCGAGCCGACGGACCGGAGTATTATGGGGTGCGGTCTTCAAAATCTCGGGGTTCGTCTTTGCCTCATGGACAATTTGAATCATCGCTTCAATAAACCTTTCCAGGGTCTGTATGGATTCGCTTTCGGTGGGTTCGATCATCAATGCCTCGCTCACGATGAGAGGGAAGTAAATGGTCGGAGCATGGAATCCATAGTCTAAAAGCCGCTTTGCTACATCAAGAGTACGCACCCCGTATTCTTTCAAATTCTTTCCTGAAAGAACCCCCTCGTGCATACAGAAACCAGGGTATGGTAAATGGTAATGATCTTTTAACGATTGGATTATATAATTTGCGTTTAAAATCGCGGCCCGGGAGATGTCTTTGAGCCCTTCTTCCCCGACCATACGGATAAAGGTATACGCGCGCACCATGACCAGAAAATTACCATAAAATGAGTGGACCTTTCCTATGGTGTCGGGTAAGTCATAATCCAGGTAGAATTCCTCGTTCTTTTTTCTTATCACCGGTACCGGTAGAAAGGGTTCAAGAATATTGCGGACTGCGACCGGGCCTGACCCAGGACCTCCTCCACCATGGGGTGTGGAGAATGTTTTGTGGAGGTTAAAATGGACCGCATCAAAACCAAGGTCTCCAGCTCGCACAAGACCGAGCAGGGCGTTCAGATTTGCTCCATCCAGATAAAGCAACCCGCCACGGGAATGGACAATCTCGGCGATTGTTTTGATATTTTTTTCAAAAAGTCCCAAGGTATTGGGATTGGTAAGCATCAAACCTGCTACTTCTTCGTTCATCAACGCGTTAAGCCGGTTTATATCCACCAATCCCTGGGCATCGGAATTAATGGTTACCGGTTTAAACCCGGAAAAATTGACACTCGCGGGATTGGTGCCATGGGCTGAGTCGGGGATGAGGATATATTTGCGCGGCTCACCTTTTTTCTTGAAATACGCCTTGAACATGCTTATGGCGGTAAATTCACCGTGGGCACCGGCTGCTGGTTGCAAGGTTATCGCATCAAGATTGACGATCCTTTTTAAATATTCCCCGAGTTCATACATCAATCTTAAGGCACCCTGAACCGTCTTTTCAGGCTGGAGGGGATGGAGATGCGTAAAACCAGGATACCGCGCAGTCTCCTCGTTGATCTTGGGATTGTACTTCATCGTACAGGAACCGAGGGGATAAAAGCCTTTATCCACATGGTGGTTCAGGATCGAAAGGTTTACAAAATGGCGGACAATTTCAGGCTCACTCAACTCCGGAAGTTCAGCAGGTTTCTTGCGTTGGTATTGGGCAGGTAATTCAGCTGTTGGCACATCCAGGTCAGGGAGGGAGTATCCTTTTCTGCCGGGTTTGGAAATCTCAAAGATAAGTTCCATCAATATCCTAAGGTTTTAATAAACCTCTCAAAAGAACGATCATAAGTCTTTTCCACATCCGGTGGGAAACAGCACGCGGGCAATTCCCTGTGTTTTAAATGATATCTTAAACATTCGCAACACCGGCCTTTCCGGGCGCAAGGTTCATAGGTGCAAATACAATCTTTTTTGTTTTTTGTCAAGGTGCATTCCATGGGGAATTATATCTATTTTTGGATTGGTGTCAATAATCCGATAGTATTTGCTTTTTCGGTGGCGGAAAAAATAAAGCTCTCCTTTCTCCTTGACTAATTTTCTTTAATCTTTATAATGGAGCATGGAAATTGAAGAACTCTATAGGCGTTATGAAGGGATAATACCCGATTTTAAGGATTTTCTTGAATTCATTAATAAACCCCTGCGCATCTCTATCCGTTTGAATACCCTTAAAGCCCGACGCGAAACCCTGCTCGGTCTCTTTAAAGAGTTCAATCTAAAACCTCTTAAGTTTTATAATGACGGCTATGTTCTTGAAAATGGTCACAGGATCGGTAATCATTACCTCCATCAATTGGGATTTTGCTACATCCAGGAAATAGCCTCAATGATTCCGGCGCTCGTTTTGGACCCGAAACCAGAGGAAGTGGTGCTTGATCTTTGCGCCGCACCGGGTTCCAAAACAACCCAGATTGCTCAGCTGATGGCAAACCAGGGATTGCTCGTTGCTAATGAAGTAGATTATAAGAGAGTCTCTAGCCTCATCCACAATGTGAAAAAGTGTGGGTTGATTAACGAAGCGATCATCTCCATCCCTGGAGAAAAGATGGGCGAGGTTCTGCCCAATTATTTTGATAAAATCTTACTCGATGCCCCGTGCTCCGCAGAGGGAACGATAAGAAAATCGAAAAAAGTCCTGTTCCACTGGGGTTTGAAAAATATCCAGAAGATGGCACGCATCCAGAAAGGACTGATCGTCTCCGCATTCCGTGCGCTTAAACCAGGAGGCACCATGGTTTATTCCACCTGCACGATTGCGCCCGAAGAAAACGAAGGGGTGGTTGATTACCTCTTAAAAAAATTTCCGGATGCTGAATTATTACCGATAAACCTGAATGGTTTTAAATTTCGTTCTGGAATCACTGCCTGGGAAAAAGAAATATACGATGCGCGCGTTAAAAATTGTGTAAGAATTCTACCACAGGATAACGACACCGCACCCTTCTTCATCGCCCGGATCACAAAACTCGGTCTGCCCCAGTTCCGTCCTGGTTATCATGGTAAGATCGAACAACAGTATAGGATCATTGAGATGCTCAACCGAGAGTATGATATTCCAATCAGTAACTTCACCAATTTTGCTATCTTCCCCCGAAAAGAAAAATACTTTATTGCCACACCCGAGAGCTATGCCTTCATTGAGATTCCGGCACTCCGAAAAGGATTGGAAGTGGGAAAGGTTTACGGTGGGAACTTGAAACCGGATAATGACTTTATCCAGATATTTGCCTTGGAGGCACGGAAAAATACTATTGAGGTAAAGGAATGGGAATTAAAGAAGCTCCTCAGGGGTGAGAGTATAAAAAAGCAAAACGGCTTCGGTGAATTTGTAATACTCACTTTCAAAGGCATTCCAGTGAGCGTGGGGCATGCTCATAACGATGAAATAAAATCCACGGTGAAAAGAGCCCGGAGAATTAAAGAATAGTCTTGAATGGATCCGACGCCTGAGTATAATAATAACCCATGCTTGATTTAAAATTGATAAGAAATATTGGCCTTGCCGCCCATATCGATGCGGGCAAGACTACGACCACCGAACGGATATTATTCTACACCGGCAAGATCCGGAAGATAGGTGAGGTGGATGAAGGATCAGCGACGATGGATTGGATGCCCCAAGAACGGGAACGGGGAATCACCATCACCGCTGCTGCCACCACCGTATACTGGAAGGAACACCGGATAAATATCATAGATACTCCCGGTCATGTGGATTTCACAATTGAGGTAGAACGCTCAATGAAGGTTCTGGATGGTTTGATCGCTATTTTCTGTGCGGTAGGTGGTGTCCAGCCCCAGAGCGAGACGGTCTGGCGCCAGGCTGATCGCTATCGGGTACCCCGGATTGCATTTGTTAATAAAATGGACCGGATTGGTGCGGATTTTTATCGGGTCATCAAGCAGATGAAGGATAAACTTTCTTTAAAACCAATCATTTTACAGATTCCCCTCGGTTCCGAAGATAAATTCCAAGGGGTGATTGACATCGTAGAAGAAAAGGCGATCTACTGGGATGACCCAGAAGGTCTCCATTACCATAATGAGACGATCCCCAAAGAGTATCAGGCAGAAGTAAAGGAATTACGGATTGAACTTTTGGAAACACTCGCAGAATATGATGAAGATATTTTTGAAAGTTACTTTAAAGATCTGCCGGTAGCCGAAGAAAAGATAAAAGAAGTGATAAGAAAAGGCACAATCAATCTCCATTTTTACCCAGTCTTCTGCGGGAGTGCACTCCGCAACCGGGGTATCCAACCCCTTATTGATGCGGTCATTGATTATCTTCCCTCACCCATCGACCTCCCTCCGATGAAAGGTGAAAATCCCGAAACTGGGAAGATAGAAATTCGCGAACCCTCACCTGATGCTCCATTTTCGGCGTTACTCTTTAAAGCCCAGTCTGATCCCCATCTTGGACTGCTCTATTACATCCGGGTCTATTCCGGCACGATAAAAAGTGGTGATAAAGTCCGTGTTTTTCCTCCTGACCGCGTGGACCGGGTGGCGAGGCTTTATTTGATGCATGCCAACAAAAGAGATGAAGTCTCCCAGTTGAGCGTAGGCGAGATTGGCGTTGTGACCGGAATTCGGGAATCGCGTACTGGCTACACACTATGCGACTCCAGACATCCCATCACCTTTGAACCCATGCAGTTCCCGGAGCCAGTGATTTTTGTCTCCCTGGAACCTCGTACAAAAATGGATGATGCAAAACTTGATGATGCCTTACGATATATCCAGGTGGAAGATCCAACTTTCAAAGTCAAGACCGATGAGGAAACTGGGCAGCGGATAATCTCGGGCATGGGTGAACTCCATCTGGAGATTATCACCGATAGATTAAAAAGAGAATTCGGGGTGGAGTGTTATGTAAGCAAACCCCAAGTCTCTTACCGGGAGACCATCACCCGGACGGCAATTGCTGAGGGTCGGTTTATCAAACAAACCGGGGGTAAAGGACAGTTCGGAGTCGTGAAACTTCAGTTGAGTCCGAAACCGAACGAAGGGATTGCGATCATCAATAAAATCAGCGAAGGTGTTATTCCTAAACAGTTTATTCCGGCGATCGAAAAAGGAATAAGGATGCAGTGTGAAACCGGCATATTTATGGGATATCCGATCACCAATATCGAGGTGGTAATCATTGATGGTGCCTACCATCCCGTTGATTCCTCAGAACTTTCTTTTCAAATTGCCGCCCAAATGGCGATGCGTGAGGCATTCTTAAACGGCAACCCAATCCTGCTTGAACCATATATGTCGCTCGAGATTATCGTGCCCGAAGAATATTTAGGTGATGTTCTCAATGACTTAAATGCCCGTAAAGCCCAGATCGTAAATATCGAGACGAACAAAAAAGAAAAAATCATCACGGCTACTTTGGCATTAGCTAAATCCTTTGGTTATGCTACCGATCTCCGATCCCTCACCCAAGGACGAGGGACATACACCATGCAATTCTCCCACTATGCACCCAAAGAGGAATAATGGAATCAGATCATGAATCGGTCTTAAAAACCTTGACTTCGAAGATATTAACAGTAAAATTAGCGTAAGGAGCGTTTGTGGAAATCATCGTCATCGATGAAAAAGAGAACAAGATTTTTAACCTCTCAATTAGTTGGGGAATTTTTTGTTTAATTATCTGTTTTATCAGTGCTACGATTATTTTATTTATTTATGGAATAGTAAATTTTACTCGCACCCGGATCGACTACAAGCGCTTGCATCTTTTGACCCAGGAAAATGCCCTTGTGCGTCAAGAGCTCGGTGAGATGGAAAAAAATTTTAAAGAACTCGCCTATCAACTCAGCTACCTTATTGAGAAAGATACCACCATGAAATATTTTGCTCATCTTATCCCAGTGGAGAGCCTGATAAATAACCAGATTCACGAAAAGATGGTGCAGGATTTAACAGAGAAAGAAAAAGAACTTGAGACATTGATTAAAATCGCAGAAAACCAGTATACCACGCAACAGGCACTCGTTGAGTATTTAACTAATAAAGAGCGGCATCAATGGATACCTTCCATCATTCCGGTGAATGGCTGGTTTATACGTGGCTATGGCTATTTCCATGACCCGTTCACCGGTTTAATCCGCATGCACGAAGGGATTGATATTGCCGCACCCGAAGGAACCCCGATTGTCGCCACAGCAAATGGCGTGGTAAAAAAAGTGCAAAGAGACCACAGTTTGGGGATCAGCATAGAGATTGAACATCAAGAGGGCTGGAAGACGATTTATGCCCATTGCCAGCGTTCTGCTGTCAGTGAAGGACAAGTAGTAAAAAGAGGCGAAGTAATCGGCTATGTAGGCACCACGGGCAAAACTACTGGTCCCCATCTCCATTATGAGATAAGAATAAATGGAATACCGGTGGATCCGCTCGATTATGTCATCATCAATCCTACCCCATAACGAAATAATTAAAAAGATTGCAGAATTAAAAAAACAGAAAAATGCGGTGATACTTGTCCATAATTATCAACCACCTGAAATCCAGGATATCGCTGATTACCTCGGTGATTCCCTGGAGCTTGCCCGGATTTCTAAGAGTGTTTCGGCATCGGTAATTGTATTTTGCGGGGTTCATTTTATGGCTGAGACTGCCAAGATTTTTAATCCCGACAAAAAGGTGCTGATGCCAGATATCCATGCTGGCTGTCCGATGGCGAACATGATCGATCCATGGCGGTTGAAAAAAGAAAAAGAGAAATATCCAGTGGCGGGTGTGATTACTTACATCAATTCCACCGCTGAGGTCAAGGCCCTTTCTGATATCTGCTGCACATCGGCGAATGGTGTGAAAGTTGCCCGGGCAATTGAAAAAGAAGAAATTTTGTTTGTTCCCGACAAATATCTTGGGAGCTACGTAGCACGCCAAGTTCCTGAGAAAAAATTTCATCTGTATAATGGCTATTGTCCTACCCATATGCTCTTCACTCGGGAGGGAATTTTAAAATTAAAAGAAAAATATTCCGATGCCCAGGTCCTGGTCCATCCTGAATGTCGCCTTGAAGTCCAAGAAATTGCTGATGCGATATGTTCTACCTCGCAGATGCTCACCTTTGCTCAAAAAAGTCCCGCGCAAAGATTTATCATCTGTACAGAGGTTGGTCTGCTTTATCGCCTGAAAAAAGAAAATCCACAAAAAGAATTTATTCCCGGCAACCCCCATGCCCTCTGTCCGAATATGAAGCTTACTACCTTGGAAAAAGTCCTCTGGGCACTTGAAGATATGAAATATGAAGTAACGGTGCCCGAAGAAATAAGGGTGAAAGCCCTCCAGGCAATAGAAAAAATGATTTCAATATAAACGGGACACGTCTTTCATCAAAATAAAATCTTACCCAAATTAAATTTAGATTCTCAGGCGAATAAGAGTATAGTTTTAGAATTGAATTAATCATGCTCTTTACTCCTGTGATTATATCTCTTTCTATGAACTCGGTCAAGTTTCTTTTGCAATTTGATTATCCTTGCTAAGAGCTCAAAGTAAGAAAGATTTGCTTTACGCTCACGCAACTCTTGTTTCTTCTCTTCACGAATCTTAGGACAATTCAAAGCCCGATTGTATGGCGTATCAATATCATAGGTCTTATAAACCTTACCACCAACCCGCACCTTCTTCTGCAGCATCATCTTGGGAATGAAATAATTATGCAAGGTGGAAATCAACGGCATCAACTCTCTTAAAATCTCATACTCTGCATCCGTATCATAACGACGATAACCCACATACGAACGCACCAAGGTAAAATTACGACTCTCCGCCACTGGATTATCATTCTTGTGATACGGACGCGAACGCACAACCCGAATCCCATGCTTCAACGCAAACTCCATCACC
>JBDRWD010000047.1 GCA_039802205.1 candidate division WOR-3 bacterium | reverse complement strand
TCCTTTCGGATAGAATATATCCAGGGGTGCCTATGTTTTCAAGTATTTGGGTAAGATATTTTATTTTGATTAAATAACCCCACTTCGGTAAGATTATTTTTGATTCAAATCGTATCCTTGACAAAAATGGAATTTTGGATATAATTTTCGAGGTTTAAAATTTCGTTTAAGAAAGGAGGTGATAAGGAAAAAAATGAAATGTGGGATGGGCTTTGCGGATGTGCCTGGGAACATCCGCATTAATCACTCCGCTGTGACACAGCGGATTTGGTCTCTGAGGGTTTGAAAAAAGGAGTTAAGAATGAAGAGATTAATGTATGGCTTAATCGCCTTGGCATCGATTATCATTCTTGCGGGTTGCGGTGGTAAGGCTGAGAAGCTTGCCGCACCCGAAATCATCGGTGTCGTTGCCGATTCCAATTCAGTAACCTTAACCTGGCGCGAAGATACGACTGTCACGCAGCACGATGATTTCAAAGGTTACAATGTCTATTACTCCACTGACTCCGCCTCTCTGATGGTTGAAGATGGTGAAGATCTTTCTCCTGTCAATACCACTGTCATCCTGACAAATACCTTCAAGGTCACTGGTTTGAGTCCTGATTCCGTGTATTTCTTCCAAGTCCGCACCGTCAATAAAGATGACAAGGTCGGCTCCTATAACGAGGATGTACCAGTAGTCCAGATTTCGCCCAGACCTGAATTTGTGATTGGAAAGATTAAACTCGAACTTTCTGCCTCTGGGCAACCTCCACTTAACGAGGATAGTTGTGCATTAAAATTCTCCACCGGTGAAATTCTCAATGAGGTCAATAACGAATTTCCCAATGCCGATGTCTTTGCCGATGCGATTGATACCGTGACTGCCCAACTGGTGAGTGCGAGTGCCCGTCCCAATGGTCGGAGCACCTTGATTGTAAAATTGGATACCACCTATACCTGGGAATCCTGGGACTTCAGCCAAGTTAATTTTGGTACTTCTGACCGTGCTGTGGTGAATAATAATGACCTCCTCCTCTGCAAAACTACCGAAGGAAATTATGTAAAGGTGCTCATCCAGGAAGTGAATCATGCCCAAGATTATATCAAGTTGAAATACGCCTACCAGAACAAGCCGAATTATCCTTACCTGGCACCTGGCCGTTAAATCTCGAATAGAAAGTAAGATAAAAGGGGCGGCATTACCGCCCCTTTATCTTTTAGTGAAACTTAATAAACACATCAAGTGGATTATCTTGACTTCATCTCATCTCTGTTTATAATTAAAAGACTTTATGAATCCAGATGTCTTTGATATTAGATTTATGGCTGAGGCATTGGCATTAGCAAAAAATGGTTGGGGACGAACCGCAGTCAATCCGTTGGTTGGGGCATTAGTGGTAAAAAACAACAAGATCATCGGTCGTGGATTCCATCGGAAAATTGGTGAAGCCCATGCCGAAGTCATTGCTCTTCTCCAAGCCGGAACGCGGGCAGCCGGGGCTACTTTATATGTCAATCTTGAACCCTGTACCATCAAGGGACGCACACCACCATGTGTCGAAACAATTCTAAAGTATAAAATAAAAAGGGTAGTAATGGCAATGTACGATCCCAATCCATTGGTTTATAAAAATGGTTATCGGATTTTAAACGAGAACAATATCTCCACCACAGTAGGAGTTCTGGAAAAAGAAGCTCAAGAACTAAATCGTTTTTATACAAAATACATTACAACCCAACTCCCTTATATCATTGTAAAAATTGCCGCATCTGCCGATGGCCGAATATCGGATTTCCCGGATAAGTATATTACAGGCGAAGCCGCCCGGCGTTTTGTCCATTCCCTGCGGAGCCAAGTGGATGCTGTCCTGGTCGGAATCAATACCATCTTAATGGATAATCCTTATCTTACCGATCGTTATGTGTGCCGGAAAAATCCTGCTCGGGTAGTCATCGATCCCCATTTAAAAATCCCGATGACCGCCAATTTTTTAAAAGATGATGCCCGACGGATAATCTTTACAAACGCTGATAATAATGCCCGAAAAATTAAAGACCTGAAAGAAGCCG
Source organism: candidate division WOR-3 bacterium (assembly GCA_039802205.1). NCBI lineage: Bacteria > Pseudomonadati > Caldifarciminota > Caldifarciminota bacterium. Next base: position 19,272 of record JBDRWD010000047.1, on the reverse strand, counting down.
GAGTGGAATTCGTCTTTCTCCCCGGTGATTATTATCCATTGAAGACCATCTTTGAAAATCTCGGTAGTTTAGGTATTGGTTCAGTCATGGTAGAAGGTGGAGGGATTGTTTTTAGCCAATTGCTGGAGAAGAAATTATATGATGAACTGTATATCTTTGTGGCTCCGAAAACCGTTGGCCGCGGGATAAATTTTCTTGAAGAGAACGGGGTGGATTTTAAAAATATGATCGCCCTCAGCATTGGTGAGGATAAGTTGTATGTTTACCGGAATCGTTGAAGAAAAAGGTCGGATCGTCAAAATTATCAAGGGGCGAATCAACAAATTGGAAATACAATCAAGCCTGGCTGTGAATATCGGCGAGAGTGTCTCTATCCAGGGAATTTGTTTGACCGTGATTGAAAAAACAAAAAATGGTTTTCTGGTAGAAGCCATGACCCAGACCAAGTCCAGAACGACTCTGGAGTTCTGGAAGACGGGTGATTATGTGAATCTGGAGAGGGCACTATCATTTAATGGTCGGGTGGGAGGCCATATCGTGTTGGGTCATGTAGATGAGGTTGGACGAATTGTGAGGATAGAGAATAATGAATATTATATCCAGATTGCACCGGAAAATGAAAAGTTTTTAATTTCCCGGGGCTCGATAGCTATCGATGGGGTAAGTCTCACGATTGGGAGTATCTCCCGCAATATCTTCTCAGTCTTTTTAATTCCCTACACTCTCGAGCATACCACCCTTGGGCTAAGAAAAAAAGGAGATGCAGTCAATCTTGAATATGATTATCTGGTGAAGATTGTTAAAAGTATTCAGGTGGGCGGTAAGTAAAATCTCCACATCTTGATTCCCGATTTTACATTGCCTGAGTCCTCTCCATATTTTTATATCAAAGGAACGATAAAACTCATGGGCAAGATTTGTAAGGGGTAACCAATGATTTAGCTTTGGGTACTTTTGTAGGGCAAGGCATTAGCCTTGCATAAATAAAAAATGCCCACCGGAAGTGGTCGGGTGGTAACCGCTAAAATGGTAGGCACAGGGCGTAGCCTGCGGATAAATGTTTTTAAATCCCATGGTATTTCGCACCCTGAAGGGTGCGGCTACCTCTAATAATTCAGCGCATAAAAATAATTTGACAAAAAGTTGAGAGGAGTCAGTTACATTGCTACTTTACAAGATCAATTTTTTTGGCTATAATAATGACTATGAATTTTATACCGGTTCCAAAAGATCTAAACTTCCCAGAACTGGAACATAAAATCCTCAAATTCTGGGAACAAACCCAGGTATTTCAACTTTATAAGGCAAAAAATAAGGGCAAAAAGAGATGGTCTTTTCAGGATGGACCGATCACCGCTAATAATCCGATGGGTGTCCACCATGCCTGGGGACGGACCTACAAGGACATTTTCCAGCGCTATAAAACAATGAAAGGGTTTGAACAACGGTACCAAAATGGATTTGACTGCCAGGGACTATGGGTGGAAGTAGAAGTAGAAAAAGAACTTGGTTTTACCTCCAAGCGGGATATCGAAAAATACGGAATAGACCGCTTTGTTTTAAAATGTCAAGAACGGGTTCATAAATATTCCATGATTCAAACCGAACAATCAATCCGCCTCGGGATGTGGATGGACTGGGGCGAATGGAAGACAAGTCTTGATGATAAAGACTGGATGAAAAAGAGTCACTCTTATTACACAATGAGCGAGGTGAATAATTACACCATCTGGTATTTTTTGAAAAGATGCCACGAACGAGGGTTGATTTATAAAGGAACCGATGTCATGCCCTGGTGTGCACGCTGTGGTACAGCAATAAGTGATATGGAAATTGCCACCGAAGGTTATCAAGAATTGACCCATAAGGCAGTTTTTGTACGCTTTCCCCTCAAAGGTCGGGAAAACGAGTACCTTCTGGTCTGGACAACCACCCCCTGGACTCTGACTTCAAATACCGCGGTAGCCGTCCATCCGGACTATATCTATGCCAAGGTGAAAAATAATGGAGCAATCTATTACCTTGCCAAAAATCTCCTCCGGGTATTAAAGGGAAAATATGAAATCCTCGCCGAAATGCCTGGCAAGGAACTGCTCGAATGGGAATATGTTGGACCCTTTGATTATCTCCCGGTGCAGAAGGGAGTGATCCACAAAGTCATTCCTTGGGAAGAGATAAGTGAGAGCGAAGGAACCGGTCTCGTCCATATTGCCCCGGGCTGTGGTAAAGAAGATTTTGCCCTCGGTAAGGAATTTGGCTTAGCCACAATTGCGCCTTTGGATGAATTAGGTTATTACCTCGAAGGTTTTGACTGGTTGAGTGGTAAGAATGTTAACGAGGTTACCGAGGCGATAATTAATGACCTCCGGCAAAGGGATATCCTTTATGAAGTCGAAGATTATACCCACCGTTATCCGATATGCTGGCGATGTGATAGCGAATTGATCTTCAGGCTGGTGGATGAATGGTATATCTCAATGGATACATTACGGCACGAAATCGCCGAGGTCGCAAAAAAGGTAGAACGCTGGATTCCGGAATGGGGCCTGGAGCGGGAATTAGATTGGCTCAGGAACATGGCGGATTGGTGTATTTCAAAGAAGCGCTACTGGGGGCTGGCGCTGCCGATCTGGGAATGCACCTGTGGTTTCTTTACGGTTATCGGCTCCCGGGATGAATTGAAAGAAAAGGCAGTCATTGGCTGGGATGAATTTGAAGGTCATACACCACACCGACCTTGGGTTGATAAAATAAAGATTAAATGTGAAAAATGCGGTAATCTGATGTCCCGCATTCCGGATGTCGGTAATCCCTGGCTTGATGCGGGCATCGTTCCTTATTCCACTTTAAGACCGCCTGAGGATATGCACAATCTCTACAATGGCTATCCCTACGATAAATCTTACTGGGAAAAATGGTTTCCAGCAGATTTCATCACCGAATGCTTTCCCGGACAATTCCGGAATTGGTTTTATGCGATCCTGACGATGAGCACGGTTCTGGAAAATAAACCTCCTTTTAAAGTGCTACTTGGGCATGCCCTGGTGCGAGATGAGCACGGAGAAGAGATGCACAAAAGCAAAGGTAATGCGATCTGGTTTGACGAAGCGGCGGAAAAGATGGGGGCAGATGTGATGCGCTGGATGTTTGCCAAGCACAATCCGGTTCAGAATCTCAATTTCGGATATGGACCGGCTGAAGAGATCAAGCGCAATTTATTGACCCTCTGGAATGTCTACTCTTTCTTTATCACATATGCTAATATTGATAACTTCAATCCAGTAGGGAAACAAATGAGCCGGGAAAATTTGACCAAGTTAGACCGCTGGATACTCTCCCGGACTAATTCCTTGATTAAAAGGTGCGAGCATCACTATGATGACTATGATGTTGCCTCGGTTGTAAAAGAAGTTGAAAATTATTTTGATGAACTATCCAATTGGTATCTGCGGCGCAATCGACGGCGCTTCTGGAAATCTGAAAATGACCTGGACAAAGAAACTGCCTACCTCGTGCTTTATAATTGCCTTTTGACCCTGATCAAAATTATAGCTCCGATCGTTCCCTTCTGGACCGAAGATATGTATCAAAATCTGGTGCGGAGTGTCGATCCGTCTGCTCCCTTAAGTATCCATCTCTGCGACTTTCCGCAAGCGGATGAGACGATGATCGATTTAAAACTTGAAGAAGAAATTGCCCTCGTACGCCGGATCGTATCCCTGGGACGATCTGCGCGTAATAAAGTGAATATCAAAGTCCGTCAGCCTCTTGCCGAAATGGTCGTCTACTGGGCTGAAGAAAAACCTCTCGACACTCAATCCATCAATACCATCCTTGAGGAGTTGAACATTAAAAAAATTCAATTTTTGAAAAATGTTGAAGCCTTATATACCTACACTATCACCCCGCGTTTCGATCGCATTGGTCCTAAATACGGTGCTTTAGCTCCGAAGGTAGGTGATTTGATTAAAGCGTTGAAGGAAAAAGAAATTAGCGAGTTTATAAAAAATGGCCGGTGGCCGTGTATCATTGACGGAAAGTCGTTGGAATTAACCACTGATGATGTTGAAATCAAAAAGCAGGAATTAGCGAATTGGGCAATAGCAGAAGAAATAGGTCTTTTGGTTGCGATAAACACCGCAATTAGCGAAGAACTGGAGGCCGAAGGACTGGTACGGGAATTAATCCACAAAATTCAATTATTGCGCAAGGAAGGTGATTTTCAACTCACCGATCGGATAAAGATATTCTATAAAACCCATGATAAGTTAAAGCAGGCAATCAATAAAAACCTGGATTATCTCAAAAACGAAACTTTGGCTGTAGAAGTAGCAGAAACAGAAAAAGAACCATCTGGAGAAGTTCAAAAAGAATTAGAAATCAACGGGATACCAATCCGGGTGGCGCTCACCCGAATAAGGAAAACATAAGACTGTTCTTGGATCTCTAAAAGTCATTCCAAACTCGAGTAAACCTGTTGATGAGGGAATCCGCCAATGGTACAGGAAGGTTATTGCGTATCAATTTTTTCTCTTCTTCAAAGAATTCCTGGAATTCCTCTTCTGCTAAAAATCGTGCATAGGAATCCGGATAACGGTAGATGATATCAAAAAATAAAATGGGCAGAGCCGGGTATAAATGCCAATATCCCTTCCAAAGTTGCGCAGTTTTTTCCTCAACCGCCAATTTTATATAATCATTTACCTTTAATTCAATCGTTTTTCTCGGTGAGTAGATTAATTTTTTATAAAGTCTATATAACTCCATAACCCGGTCCTCCTGATATTTCTGGGCAATGGCTTTCTGTAATTCTTTGACTTCTACCAACCAGATTTCTGGCTTTAAATCTTCAAATTTGAATTCAATCGGCAGATTCACCCAGACTTTGACTGGCTTATCCCCCATCAAGGCGGGAGAAAATACAAAAGAATAAGCAATACTCACTGCGGCTGAATCCAGCAACGCATTGTTGGAAGAGTTCAACAAGCGAACCTGTTCGACCCTCCCCTGTTCATTGACTAGCACCCTTAAATTAACTTTCCCAGCAACACCCAGTTGTCTAGCACGATCAGGATACTCTATTTTATATTCCAGAAGGACAGGAGCAAAAAAATGCCTCTTGGGGGTACAACACCCAAAACCCGATAACAAAACGATTATCAGGAGGCCTATCCACATCGCACTCTTAAACCCGGGGGCGAAAACCATGACCCAATACTTCAAAGACATCGGTAAAAATTACAAAGGCATTCTGGTCAATGCTCTTCACGAGTCTTTTTAAATTTTCCGTCTCCCGCTTAGTGATCACGCACATGATCACCGGCCGTTTTGCCTTGGTGTAAGGTGAGTATCCGTCCAGTATTGTGACACCCCGGCCCAATTTTTCGTAAATACTCTCAACCACCTTTTCGGTCTCAGCACTGATAACAAAAGCCGCCCGGGCATAATCAAATCCTTCTAAAATTAAATCAATTACACGGGTGGACAAAAAAAGTGCGAGATATCCTAAAAGAGCAAGTTCTATTGAATGGGTTACTACTCCGGCAAAGGTGATAATCCCGGTGTCCACAATGAGTATCCAGATACCCACAGAGAAATTGGTAAATCGATTAAGAATCTGTCCGATGATATCCGTGCCTCCGGTATTGGCACCCCCTCTGAATATCAAACCCAGACCAATCCCTAACATCACACCGCCGTAAATGGAAGCCAGTATTGGATTTTGGGTAGGAGTAGTAACCTTAACAGTGTAGGTTAAAAAATCAATGAACAAATTGGTCACCAAAATGGTGATGACTGACTTCAGGCTTAAAGAAAGCCCGAGAATCCGGAGTGCGAGGATGAACAAAGGGATATTAAGAATTATCACCATGATGCCCACGGGCGTAGCAAAAAGGATATGAAAAATTATTGCCAGTCCGGAAACGCCGCCCGGGACAATGTTATGAGGGATCAAGAAGATTGCATAACTGAGAGTGTAAAAGAAAATCCCAATGATAAGAAATAAAATATTCATAAAATTTTTTCAATTGTGTTAAAATGAAATATCCGTCTTCTTCTCTCCTTCCTTGGCCTTGGGTGCCTGGGCTTCTTTAAGTCGGGCGATAAATATTTTTAACTTTTCCAATTCTTTATTCTTTTCGACAATGGCTTTTTCCAGCCCCTCTTTTTCTTCCTTCAACTTCACAATAGATTTTTTAAACTCTTCTGCCTTAGCAATGATTATTGCTGCTTCTTTCTTTTTCGTTTCCAATTCCTTAATTTCATTACGGGCGGCAGCCAGCTTCTCTAACTCTTCCTCACATTCTTTCTTAATCTTTGCCTTATTTTGCTCAATTTCCTGGTTAATTTTTACGAGCTCCTCACGCCGCTTATCAATTTTTGCCAACATATTCGCTTCCACCGCCTTTGCCTTTTCTACTTTTCCTTCAGTCTCAGAAAGAACAATCTTTAAATCGTTTATTTTTTCTTCAATCTCCTTACGGTGGCCGGTTAACTTCTCAATCTCATCTTTATATTTATCCCTTATTCGCAACAATTCCTTTGTCTCTTTGTTTAAATCTTCAACCGCCTTGGCTTCTTCTTTCTTTAAAATTTCAAGCTTCTCCGTGAGGGTGGCAAGTTCCTTGCGCTGGTCTTCTATCTTATCCTCCACCATCGCCAGTTCTTTCTTCCTCGTTTCCAGTAACTGTTTTACCTTCTCATTCTCCTCAATTGCCAGTTGCAATTCCTCATATTCATCACGAAGTTTCGGTAGTTCCGCGTTGATTCTTTCATATTCCTCCTCAATGTGTTTTATTTTTTCGCGACTCAACCGGAGTTGTTCTTCTGCACTTTTCAGTTCTGCGGTCTTCAATTGATACTCTTTTTCTATCTTTTCGTATTCCTCAACGCGGGGTTGCAATTCTTCAATCCGTTTTTTGGCTGATTCAATTGAATGGGTTAACTTCTGGGCTTCTTCTCTTAAGCGTGTATATTCTTCTTTTATTTTCTTATACTCAGGTTCAATATTTCGCAGTTCCTTTTCTTGTTCCTTCAATTCTGCGACCACCGGGTTGAGCTGACTGTGTTCCTCTCTTAATTTTTCAACGCTTGCCTGTAAACTATGTTCTTCCTCTTTCAACTGCTCAATGTTCGCTTTCAGTTCGGCAAATTTCGCTTCTTCTGCCCTGTATTTTTTCTCTAATTCATTAAATGATACTTCCAGCGTGCTGTATTCCAGCTGATAGTTGGAGATATTCGACACCAACTCTGCTTCTTCTTTCTTTAACTGATTGAGTTTTTCAGTCAGTTCGTCATGTTCTTTTTTCAATTTTACTAATTCCTCATTCTCCTGCATTAATTTTTCTTTTGTGTCTTTCAATTCGGCAACCGCTTTTTTTAATTCCTCGAGCTCCGCACTCTCCTGCTGGTGCGCCTGTCTTATCTCCTGTAATTTTTCACCCAGCTCCTTCTCTTCGGCCCGATACTCCTCAAGCAATTTTTGTAGCCGTTCTCTTTCTTCAGTCAAAGTTTGCACTTCGCTAACAATTTTCTGATGACGGGCTTCATCTTTTTCCAGGTTTTTCCGTAAGGCGACCAGCTCCTTATTAAGGGCATTACGCTCTTCGTTTATCGATTTTAAATCTTTCTCCGTCGCACGAAGATCAGAAAGGGCAGCCTTTAAAGTCTGCTCTACACTCTGATATTCATTACGTAATTCCTCGGTCTTCAATTTTATTTCATTGTATAATTTTTCCTGCTCATGGTATTCTTTTTCCTGCGCGGTGTACCGGGTTTCTAAATCTTCGCATTTTTTTGCCGCTTCACTCTGCCGGATTTTCAGTTTTTCAATATAATCTTCAAGTTTCGCTTTTTCATTATTCAATTTTTCAATCTCTGCCTTCAGTTCTTTGAGACGAGTCTCACTCTTTTCTTTTTCCGCAACCAGTTGGGCAACCTCGCGCTGAAGGGAACTCAGTTTCTGTCCATTTCGTTCTGCTGACTTCAAAGCCTCACGTATTGACTTTTCCTCTCTTCGTAAATCCTGTAAAGTCTTCTTTAATTCCTCAATCTCACCTGTCAATTCCATCTGTGTCGCATAAGTTTCTGCCAGTTTTTCTTCAGCGGATTTTAACTCTTTCATCTTGTTAGCGAGATCCTTCTCTACCTTTTCCAGCTGACCGAGTTTCTCTTCCAGGTCAGCCAGGATATCAATGTCTTCTTTTTTTGCCATAACACCCCCTCTAAACGGTTAGCAACCGTGGTGTGTTGAAGTAATTTTCCGATATTCTCTTATTCTCCAGGGTTGATGCCAACCGTAGATATTTTGCCCGGATGATACCTAAAGGATGGGGTTTAAAACCACGCACCTCTTTGCGGACGACAATATTTTTCAGGCCGTGGAAAAGAAAAACACCTGGTGCCTCCTCAAGAATCCTCTCTTCAATCTCTTGATAATATTTCAAACGTTGCTTGATATTGCGAATCTGACGCGCCTGCTCGATCATCCGGTCAATCTCGGGATGGGAGAAAAAGAAGGTATTGCCGGCATAGCCAAAAGAATTTGAGTGAAACAGAGGATAGAGAAAGTTATCCGGGTCACCGGTATCACTAACCCATCCTTGGAGGCAAAGATGAAAATTACCCCGATAGCAGTTTTCCAGAAAATCATGCCAGGGCATTGGATTGATTTCTACCCTAATACCAATCTCGCCTAAACTTGATTTAATAAATTCTGCCCTTTTCAAAGAAGGTGTGGTATCACTAACCAGCAAAGGATAAACATCTGGTAAACCCGTGGAAAAACCAGCACGGGCAAGAAGTTCACGGCTCATTCCTGGGTCATATCGATAACCACTGAGCCGCCGGTTATACATGGGGGATGAAGGTGGAAATATACCACGGGCGGGTATTGCCAAACCGGGTAACAATTCTGCGACCAACTTCTCTACGTCAATGGCGTGGGCAATTGCCTGGCGCACCAATTTATTATTAAAGGGTGGACGTTGACAGTGGAAACAAAGAAACTGGATAGAGAGTTCGGGATAGGTCACCAACAAATCCGGAAACTCCGATCTTACTTTGTGTAATAATCTTTGGCCTGGCTGATAAATCGCCAGCTCACCACTTTTGAATAATTCGTAGCCCAGTTCGTCATCAACCGTTATGACAAACTCTAAAATATCAAGGGAAGGTCGACCTTCATAATAAAAATCATTCGCCTCCAGAATTAACCTCTTACCCCGCTCCCAGAGATGGAGACGGAATGGTCCTGCACCTACCGGCAATTCATCATCCAAATAGGGGTCAGCAAGATTGGCAGCAAAACTTGCAATAAAGGGCAGGTAGGGATATTCCAGCGTAATACCCAACCGCTGGGCATCCAGAATTTTTATCTGGAGTGCCTTCTCTTCTCGGTTTTGTAAATATTCTTTACTACCCGCAATCATCTCCAAAAGATTGTGATTCGGACCGTCCAACCCCCTGATGATACCAAGTTTTATGTCTTCAATGGAAATCCGTTTTCCATTGGCATACTTTAAGCCTTCACGTATATGAAAGATATACTCCCGCCCATCTTCTGAAAGAATATATTCATCACATAATCCAGGGATTACTCCCGTCCCCAATCCGAATTGGAATAATCCTGCTGAGTAATTGACAATCACCTGCTGGGAAGGAACATCGGTCTTCAGGTCTGGCTTAAGTGTCACCGGGTCGTTAGATAAATTTAATTTTAACCTTTTTTCTGCCCTGTGTACAACTACCGCTGGCGCCTTTTGGGGCAATAACTGAGCAAGGACCGATTGAAAATTAACCAAACTGGTTACCGATTCCTGATAAACATCCCAATGATGGCGCAAGAGGAAATTGTCATTGTCTAACTTTTCCATCGTTGTTTTGATCGCACCGGCATAGTTCAAACAATCTTCAAAAACCCGGACCGTATCATCAAAAAAAATCTTGATACGGGAAAAATCCGGAGTGGTTATTTGAATAAATCCGTCAATCCAACCAAAGGTTTCAAGGCGGTTGATAATATACCTTAACTCGCTGACTCCTGAATCTAGGGTGTTAAAATATCTAACCATGCGGTTTAAAAGATTGTTAAATTCCCCGACAATCGGCGCCAGTAACCCTTCATGCTCCAAGCAATGACTCTTCTCCAAGCGCGCAAAAACAACGAGTGTTTTCAATTTCGTAATGAGATTGGTATTGGTGGCTAAATGATGTTCCATAAATTGGAGTTGCTCTTTAAGAATTCTTTTTAATTCTTCAATCTTTTCAAACGCTCTATGGCGGTGGGAAACGATTTGATTTAAATCTAACTGAATCTCGGCAACCTTCTGTGTCATCAGTGATATTTTTTCAATTTCTTTGCGGTTAGCGGCGATTAAATTATATAATTCCCGCACCTGGTTTATTATCATAATAAGTTCTGCACGCACTTCCGAAGAAAGGAGAACAGGCTGTTGTGCCGGCTTGATCCTTCTTAGTAAATTTATATTTTCCTGCAACAAATAAGTAAAATGCCCCACCTCTTCAACACCTGGCTGGAAACAGGAAGGTCGATTTATAATGTTGTTCAATTCGTAAAGAATTTGAGAAAGCGACCCCACTTCAGAACCACGGATGGATATTTCATCAACCATCCTTAATGCTCCGTTAAATTGCTTCTGTATCCATACCAAACGCTCATTAATTTTTTTCTCAAGTTGAAACAATATACTACTTCCACGCTCTGTGGAGTTAATAAACCTCTGAAGGGCAGCAAGTGATTCGCTCAACGCCTCCAGGGAGGACATCAAACTCACCACTTCGCTAACCGAAGTTTCGGCCTCCTGCAATATTTGTCCAACTTCCGATAAAAATGGTTCAATATGCTTCTTAATTACTTCAAGGAATTTATCGAGTTCTTGGAACAGATTCTGAAATGTCAGTGCTACACTATATGTCTCCCGGGAAATTACCCCCAGCCCACGGCCCTCCTGCCGTGCCTGATAAGCTTTTACTTCAATATTTTCAGCCAAATAGCTAACCGTGCGGGCCAAAGCCACAAACGAATGTGCATTTTCTTCCACAATTTGGGTGGTATGACGGATTTGCTTTATTATACTTTCAACCGCCCTAAGTTGCCTCTGGTAAAGCACCAGATGGTCTTTTATTCTGTTCAACTCTTCACCCAAACTGACCAGTTGATTTTTGAATGCTTCAGCATAGTTTTTTAAAAAACCTACAAGATTATTCCCTCGCCGCAGGGCATCAAAAATTTTCTCTAATAATTTTACCAGTTCATTTAGTCTTAGACTTGCGTTGTTTAAGAAGTCGGCTATTACTTCAATCCGTTTATTAAAATTCGCAGCCTCTTTAAGATATTCTTTGACTGATAACATAAATTGCATAGCGGCGGAGGGAGTCGAACCCCCGACACAGAGATTATGATTCTCCTGCTCTGCCAGCTGAGCTACGCCGCTAAATAACAAATTATTATAGCCGGAATATTCGATTTGTCAATACAAAATCGAACTGAGTCCTTTCCACATTTTTATAAAATGTTTTATTTAGCGACAATAAAACCTATGGGCAAAATTGGTAAGGGCATCTAATAATTTCAGTGTCGGACAAGGTTTTGATTGATGCCCTTCGTAGGGCAAGGCTTTCGCATTGCATAAATAAAAAGTTAGTCGGGTGGTAACCGGTAAAATGGCAGGCGCAGGCTTTAGCCTGCGGATAAATGTTTTTAAATCCCAGGATATTTCGCACCCTGAAGGGTGCGGCTACCGCTAATAATTTAGCGCATAAAAATGGATTTGACAGAAAGTGAAGAGGACTTAGAAAATCGAATCCCTGGGTCGCTAACTTGACTTTTTCCATTACAAAGGTTATAATTTTGAAATGAAAAGGCGTCTGCTCTTTATCAATCCTATAAATCAATCTTTTGCAAAAAATCGTGTTGGGCTGACCGCAAATAAAGCCACTAAATTCCAGCCTTTGGGGTTAGGTTTACTTGCCGCCCTTACCCCCGACACCTGGGAAGTGCGGCTGATTGATGAAAATTTCACCCCATTTTATTTTCAAGAAGCTGACCTCGTCGCACTCACCGTTTTCTCTGCTACCGCCCCCCGCGCTTATGAGATCGCCCGAGTTTACCGCGATAGGAATATCCCGGTAGTAATGGGTGGCTTTCATATCACCATGCGACCCACAGAAGCCCAACAGTATGCCGATGCAGTCGTAACCGGTGAAGGCGAAAATGTTTGGTCCGCGGTACTGGCTGATTTTGAAAAAGGAAAATTGAAAAGGTTCTATAAAGGCTCACCAGCGGATTTGAGCAAATCTCCATTTCCCCGGCGTGATCTCTTCTCACCTCAATATGTTTTCGCCTCCGTGGAAACCAGCCGTGGTTGTCCCCTGGACTGTAAGTTTTGCTCGGTGAGTGCGTTTTACGGTCGTACTCAGCGTTTCCGTCCGGTAGAACAAATTCTGGAGGAATTAAAAACCATACCCCAGAAAAAAATCTTTTTTGTTGATGATAATATTATCGGTCATACACCATCAGCTAAAGAAAGATTGAAAAAACTATGTAGGGGAATGATTGAAGAAAAAATTAAAAAAGATTGGTGGTGCCAAACCTCAATCAACTTTGCTGAGGATGAAGAATTACTCAACCTCGCCGCCCAAAGTGGCTGTAAATTACTTTTTATCGGTGTCGAAGCCCATGATCCTCCCACACTCCAGAGTATAAATAAAAGATTGAATTTAAAAAAAGACCTTAAAAAAATGGAATACCTCTTCAGACGGATAAATGAGCACGGCATCGGAGTTATTGGTGCCTTTATGTTTGGCATGGACACTGACTCTTTAAAAACTATTAGGGAACGTACCGAATACATTTTAAGGAGTAATCTCAATGCTATCCAGATAACATATCTCACACCCCTGCCAGGTACCAAATTATTCGATGAGTTATACCGCCAGAGAAGAATAATTTATACCCGCTATCCAGAAGATTGGGAACACTACACATTCGCAGAAATTACCTACCATCCTCTCCAACTGACACCATGGGAATTAGAAAAAGCACGCGGTTATGTTGTGAAAAAAATTTACAACTGGATTGCGGTATTCAAAAGATTCATCAAAACTCTTTGGACAACAAAAAATTTCGTGACCACTCTCTGGGCGATTGCTTTCCATCTTTTCCTACGCCAGGCAACGATACGGAGTTATCGGCTGGGTCTCAAATTTCCAGCCGATAAGTGAGAATTTGAAATCTTAATTTATTTTAGCAAAATTAACTTTTCAGTCTTTCTCCCTTGACCAGCCACCATTTCAACAAAATAAACACCTAAGGGTAACCGTTGGTTCTTTTCATCGGTTCCTTCCCAAATGAGATAATCATCAACTCCACCAGCAACCCGTGGCGTAAAATGTTTTACGGTCTTACCCGTGCAGTCGAAAATTCGGATATGGACGGTCATTCCGGGATTTGTCGTTTGATACTTAATTATACAATAACTCCGACAAGGGTTGGGGAATACTTTCAGTCCATCGCTTTTGGCAGGTGACGGAAAAACAATGTGCTCCTCGCTCCCTACCAGACTTCTAAATTTTACCGTGCCCCAATCATAGTAACTTGCTGCACTTATTGTCCTGCCAGTCAACACTACTTCACCAGCATTGGGATGAACCGCAATGGCAAGACCATAATCCAATGAATCGGAAAAATCATACAAGACTGCCCATTTTTGATCACCGTTTGGATCATACATCAAGGCAACATAATCATTATAACCAATGAGATTACGACTGGTTCCACCGACAAAGATATTCCCCGCTTCATCCATTGCCACACATTTTCCTCCTACTTCATCAGAAGGAGTATCATAACCATGTGCCGGACCATCATACCGGCGGACCCATAATTCAGTGCCCTCCGGGCTATACTTAATCAAAACAATATCACTCCCTGTTCCCAATCCCTGACTCTGTCCTACAACATAGACATTTCCTGTGCGATCCACTTTAATTCCGTAACCGCCATCCGCCCCACTCGTATCGGGATTGTTATAACGCGCTGTCCATAATATATTACCCGACGGGTCATACTTTATGGTAAAAATGTCAGTAAGAGTGCCGGGCCAACGCACTGAACCTGTAACATAAACATTTCCCGCGCTGTCGACTTCGATATCCCGGGCAATATCAGTGCTATCAAGTGGGTCATTATAGGTCCGAACCCAGATCGTATCCCCGGTTTCGGCGTTCAATTTAATGGTTACATAATCATAAAGTGTTCCGGTGGAGTAAGGATTCACATAACCGACAACATATACAAAACCACGATTATCCGCGATGACCTTATGCCCCTTATCATTGTAATTCCCTACCCCATTGATCCTTGTTACCCAGAGCAGATTGCCGCTGGAATCATATTTAACCGTGGCAATATCATCTTGATAGGATAAGCCCCGGCTATACCCGGTGACATAAACATTCTCCTGGGCATCCACACATACCCAGTGTGCAAAGTCGTAGCCGTTTCCGGTACCATTATAACGCCGCGTCCAGGCGGTATCACCATTGGGTCTGTATTTTATGGTCAAATAATCACCAGCACCTGAGCTCATGGTATAGCCAGTTAGATAAAGATTGCCAGAAAAACCAAATGTAATACAACTCGCCCGTTCATTGTATGAACCAGGACTGACGAAATTCCGTACCCAGACCGTATCTCCGGAAGGAGTATATTTTATGGTCGTCCAGTCGTTATTCGTTCCTGAATTTTCGGTAGTCCCGGTTACATATATAAATCCGGAGTCGTCTATTGCCAAGGCATATGCCCAATCCGACAAAGCACCGGCACTTGACCATCTCCTTGCCCAGACGGTATCTACCTGGGCGAGTGAAAATATAGGCAAAAAGATAAACAGTGTCCATCTCATAAAATCTCCTTTCTATTCTTTTTCATGTAAGATTAAAAATTCTACCCGCCGATTTTTCCGTCGTCCTTCCTCCGTGGAATTATCCGCAATCGGTCTTCTTTCTCCATACCCTACCGGTATCAGACGGACCGGTTCAATCATATGCTTATTAATCAAATAATCCCGTACTGCCTCTGCCCGTTTTTGGGACAATTTTAGATTATACGCATCAGATCCAATATCATCGGTGTGCCCCTGTATCTCCACATCGATCTCGGGATGCATAGTCAAAATCCGTGCGGCATCATCAAGAATTGGGTAAGATTCCGGTTTCAGTTGGGCACTGTTGAATTCAAATTCCACGCCCTTGAGGATGATGGTCGAACCTTCGCGAAATATTCTTATCATTTGGTCGGTTACCTTACCTTCCTCTATCCGGATGTCAGTCTGTGCAGTAACATAATTCAAAGCCTGAACTTTTAAGAGATAAAGTCCTGGGGGTATATCTCCAAACTCAAAAAAACCGTTTTTATCCGAAGTGGTGCTACGGTTTAATTCGATGATCGTCACCTCAGCCACAAGAGGTTCGTTAGTAAGATAGTCTGCAACTATCCCCCGAATACCACCTTTACGAGTCCCAAGTTTCTTTAAAATCTGGTTTACTGCGACCCTCTTTCCTGGTTCTATCCGGCACACCACTGACTTTGATTCATAACCTGGGCATGAAAAAATTAGAGTAATGTCGCCGGGCGATAAATCCGAAAGCAAATAATAACCAGCAGCGTTGGTATAGGTTACTATTCCCGGCATCCCAGCTGCGGATACTTCCACACCATTAATCGGTTCATATTCCTCATCATTGACAAAGCCATAAATCGTAGCAACTTCGATCAACCCGGAAGAAGTAAAAACAGTACAGGAAGGTAAAAGTACGAGAACTGATGCCGAATAAATTAATATCCGTTTCATCTTACCTCCTTATCTGAACTTTTTCAAATACCGATGCCAAAAATTTTATTTTTCGTCTCGATAATAACGAGAATAGTATTTGTAGTAGTAGTGGTAATAATAACCACCCGAATGGAGCGGCGCACCATTTAGCACCACTCCCACTATCTCCGCATGCGCCGCGTTGAGTATTTCCTGACAGTTCTCCAAATCCTTGTAATTGGTTTTATTATACATCACTGTCAAAAGTACACCATCACAATAACGTGCCAAATATGTAGCATCCGCAAATAAAAGCATCGGTAAGCCATCAACTAAAATATAGTCAAACTCCCTCCTTAATTTCCCCAACAATTGCTGCATTTTTTCCGATTCTAAGAATATAAAAGGATTTGGTGGCACACTCCCCACCGGCAAAATGAAGAGAGGAATATCTTCTGCGGTGATACTCTTCTCTGGGTTTTGTCTATCCTCGCTCAATCCCCTATTTCCAAATGGCACTATCGCTGTTTGCAAATCTGCTTCATCTTTCAGGACATCAAATATCCCCTTCTCTTTCCGTAACTTCACAAGATGCGTGAGGTTGCCTCTTTTTTTACGAAAATCAGTATCCAACAACAAAACCTTTTTACCCTTGTTGGCAAAGACATATCCAAGATTTAAAGAGATAAAGGTCTTGCCCTCTTCAGGACCGCAGGAGGTGATATAAAGCACACGGTATTCCTTCTCGGGATGAGCAAATTCCAAGTGCACCGTCAATTTCCGAAATGCCTCAAATTCCGCACTGGCATGGTCAGTAACAACCCTCAACTGGCTGCTTTTATGATTTTGATTCTTGAACCCCAACCAATTCGATACTGAATATTTTATGTAATCCAAATTAAATCCCGGGATTATCTTTTTCTCACGGGAATCAGTAACCCCAGGAATGATTGCGTAGACAGCGAGGTTGTATTTCTCTTTTATCGTCTCCGGATCCTTAATGGTATTATCTATATATTCGGCAATTAAAACAACCGCACTACCCGAAAGAATTGCAAAGAAAAATGCCAAAAATATCGTGAGCGGCACCCGGCGTGGGTTTACGGGAGCATTGGAAACAAACGGCGGATTGATGATCTTGATATCGGAGGTAACTCCAGCTTCCTGAACCCGTGTTTCTTCCAATTTTTCAGAAAAGAAAGTATACAATTTTTCCGCTGTTTCTCGATCTCTTTCAAGTCGCGCGAGGTTGATCTCATCCGCGGGGATATTCTCAAGTTTCAACTGAAGATTTCTTATCTGACTGGAAACACCTTGGATATCAGTCTTGATCGTTGATACCCTTTTGGCAATCTCCACCTTTAATTGTTCCTTAAAACCATCATACCTTGCCTTTATCTCTGAATACTTAGGATGCTGGGTTGAATATTCCTTCAGCACTCCCTTCAGTTCAGCATCCGCCTGGACGAGTTGGGTGTAAAGTTGTTGAATGCCCTGGTCCGAAATCATCGTGGTAGCAATATTTAATGGCATATCTCCCAGTGTGTCACTGCTGAGATATTTATTAATATCACTCAAAATCTTTTCTTCAATCTCCAGTTGATTCTTTCGTGATTCCAAGGTTGCTACCTGATTTATCAAGGACTGGGTTGAAGCCTTGAGATCGGCAATTTTTTTGATTTCCTTAAAATTCTTTATCTGTTCCTCGAGTTCACTCAGGCGTTGTTGATAAAAAGCAAGTTGCGATTCAATGAATTGGCGGGACTGGATATACTGGAGACTCTTCTCCTGGATGTTCTCCTTAACCAGAATTTCTGAAAGTGCCCGAGCGATGCGCAATGCCTGTTCTTTATTACCCCAGTAAAGTTCAATCCTGAGGATCCCGATGATATTCATCCCGGGAAAAATGGTCTTAGCCGAAACCATCTTTTTTGCTGCTCCTTCACCGGAAACGGGCACACCGGATCGGTCGCCAGCACGTTCAACCTTATCGGCTTCCAAAACCTTAACCGAAATCGAGTTCCGCAATGCCAGTGCCATTCGATTTCTTGGGTAAAAAATAATGGAATAACTCCGATTAGGAACTACTTCTACCCCGGGCGGAACGGTTAACTTTAAAAAACCAAGGTCCACATAATCACCAAAATCCTTTTGAATAACTTCCCCATCAAGTTTTAAGGCAAAACCGTTTTCAAAAATCTTAAGTTGATAAGGTCCCGCTGGTTTTTCAAAATTGTATTGCAACCGAACCTTCAGGGGAAGTTCCTCTCTGCCATCTTTAATAAATGCATACAAACCCAGGGTATCAACAACTTTTTCAGCAACCTTGATACTTAAAAGATCGGCAATTATACGTTGAGTAACGGTGCCAATTTGAACCGTAGGAGTTTCCGAAACTCCGGTAAAAAATCCTTCCACAGTGCGATTTTCTGCTACACCTAAATCGAAACTTGAAAGATAAATTGGGGTATAAGGCCGCGTGAGGCGAACAATCAAAATCCCCAAAAACACCGGTAAAGCGAAGATAAAAAAGAGTCGACGCCGGCGCAAAAATTTAAACCAGAGTTCCTGGAAATTCAATGGTTTCTCAGGTTCAAGATAATATTCCGACTTTTCCCAATTATTCATCAGCCCAGCCTACCCCTTGGTTAACAAAAATAAGCCAACCAAATTGGAGTCGCTACCATCATTTAAGCCGCTCCACCGTTACATAAAGATTGACTGCTGTCAATGTCAGGGTGGCAAATTGAAGCACCGTTCCCCAGTTGATCATAAACTTCTTACCAATGTATATCCAGTCACCGGCTTTGAGTTCGAAATTATCTTTTTCGCTTCCCTTTTTTAGAATATTTTCCAAGTTTATTGTATAAACCTTTATTCCGTTACCGGTATTACGCACCACCTTTACTTTTTTTAGATTGGCACGGTCATTGGGTCCTCCGGCGAGGGCTACATAATCACTCACCCGGAGACCGCGTTGATATTGAACCGTCCCTGGCCTTACTACCTCCCCGTAAACTGCCACCGTAGAAACACTCGGACCCTTAAGGATCACCGAAACCAAAGGCTGCACAAAGTATTTTTTTAATAAAATCGCAATGGTATCAGCTACCTCCTTAGTAGTGAGACCTACCACCTTAATGTCCCCGACGAGCGGGAAAGTGATATTTCCATTATGCATCACAAGTAAATCTCGGGATAATTCTTCCTGGCCTAAAACCACTACTTCTAAGACATCCCCTGGTTCAATCCGATAATCCGAAGTTTCTATCCCCAGCATTAATATTATACTCGCAATCACACCATAGTTTAACTAAAAAAAGAAAATTGTCAAGGATATAATGAAAAATAGTTATTCCCATATGCGGAATTTTTAATAAAATTAGTTAAACAGGAGGTACTAATGGCCGAAGATAAAAATTATCTCTACCTGGGT
>JBDRWD010000046.1 GCA_039802205.1 candidate division WOR-3 bacterium | reverse complement strand
TACCTCAGGATGGATAGACCAGACAAGCTTGTTGAAATTTTTCTCATTTGCATATTCCTTTATATGGGTCAACGCAATGATATGATTAGGATGGGTATGGAGAATTGCCTTTTTATCACTTTTGTTTTTTAATAAAAAGGCATAAATCAAAAGGTGGCTGATAAATTCGGATGTAGAAGGTCTATCGGTTTTATTCTCATTCAGGATATAGTAGCCATCAAGTTTCCTATCAATCATCACCAGTAGTATATTATCAGATGGATATTTTTTTATATCGCGTAGCCGTACACCAGTAGCAGTGACGAGATAAAAGCGGTTTCCTAAAATCGGGTCAGGAACAGGAAATGGGAGTTTTTTGCTTTTTTTTAAAGATTTGATTCTATTATGCAACAATTCAGTGACATCAACTGAGAGATTGCCGGCATTGCGCTCTGCCCAGCCCTTTTGCCAGAGAAATGTACCCACTTCGCCGAGTTGATAAATTATCTTTTTCAATTCAGGAACTTCCAAAAACAATTCATCCCTCCTGGGGCGCGATTTTTAGGACAATCCCGTCTTTTCTATTGATATGCCAGTATATAAAATTCTGGTGTTGAAAATCGACCATCTCGGTCTTGTTTAATACCAAATCAGTTACCCGATAAATGCCTTCCAATCCCAATTTAATCGTGAATTTGACCCCTGATGGATTATTATTGTTATTTACCGCAATGAGATAATAAGTATTATCGCGTTTAAATAATGCCGAATGGATATTATTTTCTTCGGCACGGCAATAGACCTTTATTTCTAATCCTTCCAAAAGCGCAGTAATCAGTCCAGCCTCTGGTTTCAAACCAATGAATGTCAATCTTCCCTTTCCTATATTCTGGGTATAGCCGACGATATATTCACTGCCCAAGGGTAAATTCGTAAACCAGAATGTAGTATTGAGACATTTCGCCATTATCGGCACTCCAGGAACTTCCTTAAAATAATAGATATAAGGTGATTGGGTATTGATTTCTCTATTGCCGAGTCTGAGCAGGAGTTTTCTGGGGCTCAATTCATAGCCGATAATACCTTCGGGTGTCGGTATATTTAGTATGTTTGCTTCCTGGAAATTGTCATCAAATAAGAATGGTTTGCCAATTATTATAAAATGTCCACCATTCTCGATGTATTTTAAAATCCTGTTTTGATAATCAGCTGACAACCATTCTTCACCTGCATAAAAAAGGACTGGTTTATCACATTCGTTATAATTCAGGTCAAAGAATTCAAAATCTATACCTGTATCATAAAAGGGTTTTAATAAATCTGCACCGGCATAAATGCCAGAGGTTATCTCATTCTGTTTATTACAAACTGCCTGCTGGAGAAAATCAACGGCTATTCCAATATCACAAAGTCGTTTTAAATCAGGTGGTTTTAGTTCATAATAGACCTCAACAATTTTTTTGAATACGGAAAATAGTTCTGGACGCTCTATGCCCCATTCATTTATCGGGCTCATATACCAGTTATCACGATTCACAAGCATATACCAGTTCCAGCCGACTGCACCAGCGAGTAATGCAGAAAGGCATAATAAACGATAATGATTGGCACTCAGGGCACCGGTTTGATAATGCCAGCCATGCCATATCCCGGATTCTAATTCCGCAATAAATGGTAATCTTGAATAAGAAGCGACATAACGAATGGAAAAGAGAAAATGGCGGTGTTCATCCGGACGCCCTACAAATTCATTCGTTGGATAATAATCCGGGGCAGATATATCAGCGACCTTTTCCAGCAGGGGCCAGGGCTGGACACCAATTGTATCAACATTGAAATAGAGCGGTATATCAACACCACATTTCTGATAGATTTCTTTATTCCATCTGGCGACCTCTTTTGTATACCACAATAAAAATCTCACGACATCTATTCTTCTACAATCAACTTTTGATACATCATCAAATGCCCGGACATCAGAAAACCTTGAATAATCGCTTTTCCATAATTTGTTCAAATTTGTAATATCACGGTAGCGCTTCTCCAAGAATTCCTGAAACATACCCGGGGTATTACCAAGCCCGAGTTGTTCACCATAGAAATTAATAAATGGATGGATCTCATTATCCGGCTGTAAAAGGATTATCCTTCCGCCATTCGTGGCAAAGTATGGTTTTAAAAATTCGGTTATCTCCTGAATCCAGTGGGCTGCCTCTTTCTTAAATTCCGGGTGGAGCCGGTGATAAGGGACAAGCCGTTCAGGTACACCAAAATTTATCCATTCTGAATAGATATAAGGACCGGGTCTGATAATAATATAAAAATCCATTTCGCTAAGTAGTTCTAAGAAAGATTTTAAGTCTCTTCTCGGGTCGGTCTTACCAGTAAAATCATATTTATTGACTTCAAACTCATGGAACTGCCAGCAGATATATGTTGATACAATTTGAATTCCAAGTTCTTTGACCTTTTCAAGAATCACCTTCCAGGATTGGGGTGCGAGCCGCCAGTAATGGACCTCACCACTGAGCAAAGGAATCGCCTTTTGGTCAAGATAGATTTTTTTGTCTTTTATAGAGAGACTAAACAATATTTACTCCGCAATTTTGCTTAAATCCCTAAAATATTCCCTGACTGCCGGATAGAGTGACCTGTATAATTTGTAGCATTTTTGATATATTTCCGCATTTTTATCCGGTTTTGTAATTCCTGTCTCATAGATTGTCTTTCTGCAACCTTCTTTTGCATCCTTATAGACCCCGGTTCCCACACCGGCAAGGAGTGCGGCGCCGAATGCGGCGCCCTCGGTTGCATTCACAGTTACAATATCAAGGTTAAAGACATTCGCCATTATCTTACGCCATAACAAAGATTTTGCACCACCACCCGATACCCGAACCCGGTTGAATCTTATTCCCATACCATTCAATAATTCAAGGCAGTCCTTTAAACCAAATGTTATACCTTCAATCACCGCCCGTGTCAGATGGGGTCTGCTGTGTTTCAATGATAATCCAAAGAATACGCCACGGGCATAGGGGTCAGGATGGGGTGTTCTTTCACCGGAAAGATAAGGGAGAAAGAGCAACCCTTCAGCACCGGGTGGGATTTTTCCTGCTTCTTTGGTCATCATATCATAGATATCAATCCCTTGCTTTTCGGCATAGCGTTTCTCATTTTTGTATAATAAATCCCTGCACCATCTCAGGCTTCCTCCCGCAGAAAGCATCACACCCATCAAATGCCACATATCAAATGTAGCATGGCAATAGGTGTGTAATCTTCCGGTTGAGTCATATTGATATCTATCAATCGCCGCAAATACAACACCGGATGTACCAATTGTTACGGATACAGTGCCAGGTTCATAGATCCCGGTTCCGATTGCCTGCGCCGCCTGGTCACCAGCACCGGCAATGACCGGTGTACCTTGTTTTAAGCCGGTCAATTTTGCGGCTGATTTGCTAATATATCCGCATACCGCCGGTGATTCAAAAATAGGTGGCAACCAGTCTCTATTTATCTTCAGTCCGTTTATAATTTGTTCTGACCAGTCTCTCTTTGCGACATCAAATAGACAGGTTCCTGAGGCATCTGCCACATCCATACCCAGGTTTCCAGTGAGTTTGAATCGCACATAGTCTTTGGGCAAAAGGATATGGGCAATTCTTTTATAGATTTCTGGTTCATTATTCTTTACCCACAGGATTTTACCTGCAGTAAAACTTGGCAGGCAGGGTTTTCCAGCAATCTTAATCATCCTTTCTGGACCAATAAGTGAATTTATTTCTTCACACTCTTTTACTGTGCGCTGGTCATTCCAGAGGATACAATTTCTTAGAACACTTTTTTTATTATCAAGGATGACCAACCCGTGCATCTGTCCGGTCAGTCCGATTCCTGCGATATGGTTCGGATTGGTGTGGGATTTTTTTAATACCTGTGTTATTCCCTTTATCGTCGCCTTCCACCAGTCTCCGGGATTCTGCTCAGACCAATTTGGTTTTGGTATGTATACAGGATATTCGTTTGTAGAAGTGGCAATAATTTTACCATCCGGAGCGAGCAAAACGACCTTGGCTCCGGTCGTGCCAATATCAATCCCCAGCAATAACTCTTTCATTTAATTTTGAGTCTGGGCAATTCGGGTAATATCTCCGGTCTCAATGCCCTCATTCGTATCAGGTATGCCTCAATCCAGCCACGTGCCTTATCAGGATTATTGATTGCATACACTATTGATTCATGGTCAAGTTCATTTATCCGGTCATTTGCGGACCTTATTGCATCAATAGAAATCTTTATTGCGGTCTGGACATCCATCCTTTCTGGATTTATATCAATTCCGAACCAGCCATTATACGAGTGCATCTTTAAGACATATAAGAGTGCCTCAAATTGCTCTGGTGAGACGACCCCGATATTCAAATCCTGGTCAAAATTTCCAAGGGGCTGGGAATTGAGATGCATATGGGCAAGCCTTGCTTCGCTCAAGGGTAGTGAATAAGCATAGGCGAGGTCTTCATAAGCCATAAGTGCATGTCCAACTTCCGGATTCATACAGCACAACTTATGCCCCTGTTTCAATAATGCAAGGTTCTTTTTGTTCTTTAAAAGGGATTCCACTTTGTGGCACAGGAGCAAGCCTTCTGCAGTGGTGCCAAAAAGTATCCTGCCCCGTGGCTCATAAGGTTTTGGTTCAAATGCAATCCGCACACCCGGGACTTTATCCATTGCAAAGGCAAGCCCCTGGGCAAATCTATCCCACATTTGAAAGAAATCAATCCCGAATGGATTTTCATAACCATCAATACCGGGCCAGACAACCGCAAAATCGGTATCAAATTCTTTATTTAATCTCAGGGTTTCTATTGTCAGGTCAATCGCCTTCTGTCGGTATTTTTCAATTGGATTTGAAAGAGAGCCGAATTCAAAATCCTTATCCCGGAATAAAAGGGGAACGATTGTAACGAGTCTCATTCCTGTTGACCTCAAAAATTTCTTCCACAATTCAAGATTTTTTTCGTTTATTTCATTGGGATAATGTGCCTCAATGCCGGTAAGTCCATAATCCAAAAGTTTTGCAGCGATATCCAGACGTTTTTTTATACTTAGCTCTTTTTTATATTTATCATGAAATCTTGAGTCCGGGGGAGAGAAATACCAGATACCCGCGGAAAATTTTAAATTGAGTTTAAAATTTTTCAGATGTTGAATGAGTTCTTTCGGGCTCCGGCGTTTTGCCTGTTCCCGTAGGTCGACGATTGCCATTTAACCTCCTGAGTTTTTGAAAAATTAAATTTGCAAGAGCTCTTTTGCTTGATCTATCAATCCTTTTGCCTTTCTCTTATCTTTTGCCTCAACAATGATACGGACAATCGGTTCGGTATTTGAAGGACGAATATGAATCCAGTTGTTCCTTTCGGTTATCCTGATGCCATCAGTAAAATCAAACTGACCTCTGAACTTCTTTAAAATCAGTTCTCTTTTCTTTTCAAAATCCTCGCGGCTGATACCCACCTTATCCTTGAGCATAAAATAATCTGGGTAAGATGCTACAATTTCTGAAAGCCGTTTCTCAGTGGTGCTGAGCATTTTCAGAATGATCCCGACACCGGTCAAGGCATCCCGTGTGCGATTTATCCTTGGATATATCACACCACCATTCCCCTCACCGCCAATCACTGCCCTTACTTCATTCATTTTCGCTACCACATTCGCCTCACCGACTTTTGTGCGATGTATTGGGCATTTGTGTTTACGGGCAATATAATCCATCAAACTCGTAGTTGAAAGATTCGTGACCACAGGTCCTTTTCTTCTGTTCAAAATATAATCAGCCGCAAGTACCAGGGTTTTTTCCTCACCAATCGCATTCCCTTTTTCATCAACAATGGATAATCTATCGCCATCCGGATCCAGGGCAAATCCTAAATCAAGGTGGTATCTTTTTACCAGGGCACACAATTTTGTAATATTTTCGGGCATGGGTTCAGGTGGCCGGGGAAAGCGGGGTTTGAAATTACAATGGATTTTATACACCCTGCAACCTGCCATTTCCAGGAGGGCAGGCAGGGCTTTTGAACCCGCTCCACAAACTGCGTCCACACCGATTCGCAATCCGAGATTCTTTAGTCTAAAATGATTGATTATTTCCTTTATATGTTCTTCGTAAGGATTTTTATATTCTTTACATTCCCCAAAATAGCCCATGAATTCAATCATTTTACTTGGATAAGCATTAAAGAAATCAACAAAAACGGAAAATCTCCGGAATTCCTGCTCATTTAGAAATTCGCCCCGGTCGGTAATAAATTTTATCCCATTCCATTCCGGAGGATTATGGCTGGCGGTGGCGACCGCGCCGCCATCGGCTTTAAGTTTCCGCACCATAAAAACGACCGTGGGAGTAGGTGCCACCCCTAAGTCAATCACTTCACAACCCATTATATTAAAACCATCAGCGACTCCACCACTTATCTGAGGATATGATTCTCTCGTATCGTGACCGACAACCATCCTCTTTGCATTCAGAAAAAATGCATACACCTGGGCATAGAAAGATGCACTCCCATAGCCCAACTCCTTGAGTGCAATACCACGAACGCCGGAAACAGAAAAAATTCGTGCCATGAGATAGTATATAAAAACTATAAAGAATGTCAATCAAAAAGATTGCTGAGTCTTTTCACTTTTTCTCCTCCCCCTTTGATGGGAATTTTGCCCCCGGATTAAGGTGGGGTGATAAAGCAGGCATCATTCCCTATCTTCTGGAATGGCTTAAAAGACACCAGTATTTAGAAATTCTCGTTGATTGGAAAAAGATCGGTAGGTATAACGAGCAATCCCCTATTTTGGCATGAGGTTAATTATCTTGTTGATGATCCCTGGCAAAATACAATTGAGCGGGAATGTCTAAAAACATTTATCAGGCTAATGCCTCAGTACTTATGGTCAAAGATTGTGATTGTTGGGGATCGGGGTTTTGGTGATGATCCATTGTATATTGTGACCGATTTATCTGATAGCAGTTTGGTTTTAGAAATTTATGGGTATCGGATGCGGATTGAGGAGAGTTTTCGTGATTTCAAGAATGAGAGATATTTTTCGTTAAGGGTGTTGTTAAAATTGAGAAAATGATTTTAGTGGCTGTCGTTGCTTATATGTTTGTGATTCTTATTGGTGCTGTTAGTGGAGGAATAAAGGGGTTTGTTGATCTGGTTTCTATGGTTAAAAATGGTAAAAAGAAACTGTTACGCAGTTTTCGATTGGGTTTAGAATTATTGGATAAGCTGGATTCATCAAAATACCCGTGGCTTTTTTATTTCAAAAAATTATGCCCAACCAAAGATTAAAAGTGAGGAGGACTCAGAAAAGATTGGGTATCGGGTTGGGAAAAGGTGGGGGGTGGTACCGAAAAATTTACATCTTCAAATTTTACTTTACACTGTTTGTCAATGCGAAAAACTACTGCCTGATAAGGCTTGAATTGGAGATTGATGGTGTTACTGTTACCGCGATAATTGATAGTAACTTTTATAGCCATTTCAGTCTCACAGAATGACTGTCCATAACGCATGGGATAGGTGATTGATCTTGTGACCGGATGGCTTAAGAAGAATATGAGTTCATCATCAATCTGGCGACACCAGAACTCGGGAATGAATCGACCCTCAATCAAGGGTGGTTTTTGTGCGGTCTTCTGTAATATCCCGCTCACACTTTTCTGGGAAAAGAGTTCTCGGATAAGGTCGTCATATCTTTTATCTTTATTAAAACCAGGCTGGCTCGGTTTTTTTGTAATACAGATTGGACAACCCCTTTTTGCAAGTTTTATTAAATTTTCTAATGCCTTAATGTCAAGCCAGTCAAGTTCAACATACAAAAAATCAAAATCCATCTGCCCTATTTTAAGACGGCCGTCAGTATACTCTGCACTTTCAAGAAAATGATTGGTCACCCAGATCGGTCTAAAACCCTTTAAATTTTCAGAGAACTTCACATACTGCAATTCCCAGTGATAACGAGCGCTCGGACGCTGGAGTTCTTCGGGTAATTCATTCTTAATCCAATTATCTTCCAGGGGAAGATAAACCCCGATTTGACCGTAAGGTCTACCAGCCCGCATTAAATTACTCACTTTTTCAAGATATTGATTGAAATCAGGAAGTTCTTTGGCAAAATTGCAATCCGGTCCGGTATGAACTGTAGCATAGAAACGATTTTTGCCACCGGGTGGATTATAGGGCATACCATGCCAGATAATAAAATTTATCCCGTTTGCAAACATTGCATCAGCAAGGAGTTTCAAATCCGCAAGTTGTTCTTTTTCCTGATAGGGACCGGGTCCAGGATAGGGCTGCCAGCCATAGATACAGGTAAATGCTTCGGCTGAAACTATTTCTTTTCCAGCCAGGGCACCGGCTGAGGCAGGAATCTGTGAAAAGTGTGGGTCAAATAGCAATGTCTCACTCTCGGGTACATCCACGACCGAATACGCTGCGAGGAGATCGGTCGGTGCACCATGACATTGGACGCGGGAGATACAACCGAGTCTGTGGCATATTTCGGTAAAAGGTAGATAAAATTCACTGATGATCAATCGGGCAATGAGTTTTCTGTAATCATAACGCACCGATTGTCTTTTGTTCAGATCCCTGATATACAATCTTATATCGTAACCAAATTCATCCATAAACAATTTTTCAAATCCGTCAGTCCACAACAATTCGGTATCCACTTCCCAGGAATCACAGAATAATGCCGAAGGGCTTATTTTTAATGCGGGCTCAAGCGCCCCGCCCATTTTTTCTGCATACCTTTCGAGGGCACTGTGGTTAAGATGGTTCAAGATAAAACCCTGTTTTGAATGGGCAATCTCCCATGATTTTTCCAAGCGCTGGGGAGATAGTCCATAAAAGTTCTTTGCTGCATCCTTTTCATTAATAAATGAACCACCAAATGGCCATGAAGTTCCAAAGGTAAAATCGCAACCCAGACCAATATTTGTAGCATATTCTTTGGCAAATTTGACAATGCTACTCCATTCTTCAGAGAGCCATTCTGGCCCGGGCTCAGAATTGGGCAGGGGATACATAAAAGCGAGTTCCACACCACCGAAGTTATTTTTTTTACACCAGTCAAGTTGATATTTTATCACTTCTGGATCAATCCTTCCTGAAAACCACCACCAGCGGACATAGGGTCTGGAATTTTTGTAGACTTCCCTTACCGTGCTCATCAAAACAGATTATACACCTATTTATCCTGGTGTCAAGGAAAATACCTCTTACTTTTCCTCTCCTATATATTTTTATTATCTTCTAAACTGACTATTGACTTGTAATCAAAAATGATTACAACTGTTATCAAAAAAGGTGTCAAGATATGGATCCTGTAAAGAAGATTTTGGGTAATCTCAGTGTGTAAGATTTCTTAAATAATCAACCTGGATAATCCAAAAATATTTTTGATTGGAGACGATAATGACTTACGATGAATTTATTGCGGAATATTTAGCCAAAGGTTTAATAAAGAAACAAAAAGCAGATTTAAAGGAAGTGGTGAAGGTTCTTAAAAGAGCCCGAATTGACTTGAAAATTGCAAAGGTTAATATCGAGATTGATGAAGACATCGTCTATTCGGTTGCATATCTTGCTATGCTTAGAGCGGGGCGGGCATTGATGTTATTCAAAGGATTCCGTCCTGACGATGGCAATCAACATAAGACTGTCGTAAAGTTTACTGCATATTATTTTGGGTAATAAATTTAAGACGCTCGTTGCACATTTTGACCGAATGAGGCGCAAGCGTAATATATTTATGCACGATATTGAAGTATCCATATCTGGCTCAGGGGCGAATACAGCTTTTGAGACAGCGGTAGAATTTGTTAATCTGATAGAAAAAAGGATTAAAAAAGAACAACCACAAATAGAATTTGAATTTTAGTTAAAATTATCAAATTGAGATAAACATCTCGCCCGTTTTGTCCGCAAGAAAGAGTGGCGGACTTTTCAGTTCAGGGCGGGACACCCTGCGGACTAACTACTTTTAAAATGGAGAATGCATACATCCCATTCACTTAAATAGTTTTTTGATAAATCATTACCCCAATTGGTGTAATCACGGAATAGGTTATTCTGTAAAAACTGGTGAACCAGTATGCTTCAAAATCTTTGAAAGTATGATGGATAATAACTATTGAAAATGTAATCTTATCTTGGATTAGATTTTGATTCCAATCACCATTCCATTATTCCAGAATTCTGGAATTATGGAATGGTAGAATAAGGCGTCGGGTGATAATAGATAATGATGCCGTTTTGAATTATCTCTTCAGAAAAGGATATTGGAATGCAGAATTGCACAATTGTGCAATTGTGAAATTGTCAAACGGCAATATCGTTGGGCAATTTTCACCGCCGGCAGGGTACTTTGTGGACTGGATAAATAAAGAAAGAAAATAAAAAAAATGCCCACGCCTTCAGGCGTGGGCGCTAAATCAATAAGCCACGCGCAGTGATGTCTTCAAAACTTTATCATTATTGAATCCGATTTTAGATACCCTGTTTTTTATCTCTCGTTTTTCGTCCAGTTCTTCTTCTGCGTACTTAATTAATAGCCTCATAGGTAATTCTGGTAATCTCTGCTCGGCAAACTCTACCAGTGCTTTAAGGACTACATTCTTTATCTCGCCACCAGTTAACTCAAACTTTAAACCCAGTTCTTCAAAATGCACATCTTTTGCAAGGGGAACTTTATTCGGTATCAATACTCTCCATATCCTGGTCCTCTCCTCAGGACCAGGAATTTCAAATTTCACTTTCAAGATGATTCTTCTATTGAATGCCTCATCAAGGGCGAACTCACGATTTGTGGTCAATATTACAACCCCTTCAAATCGTTCCATTTTTTGCATCAGAATATTGGTCATATAGTTATGCATCCGGTCAGTGGAATATGTCTCCGTCATTCTTTGGCCAAATAAGGCATCGGCCTCATCAAATACAAGGACACAATTAAATATCTTGGCTTCTTCAAATACATAGTCAACCGCTTTTTCTGAATCACCCACCCAGCGGGAAAGAATACTGGAGTATTGCACGATGCCAATCTTTTTCTTTAGTTCATAAGCAATTGCCTCACAGGTTGCCGTCTTTCCTGTTCCTGGTGGTCCGTAAAAAAGCATGGACACACCTCTGCCGTATTTTATTGTTGAATCCAAGCCCCACTTCTTGGTTAACTCTTTTAATAAATATGCCTGTTTCAATGCCCTTTTTATTGCCTCCTTTTTTTCCAGAGGAAGGACGATTTTGTCAAAAGATAGTAGTGGTTTACGAATTGTTAGAAAGTTTGCTTCTAATTTTTTTTCTTCATTTTTTGGAACATTTTTCTTTTTTGCCACACTGAAGTATTCAAAAATTTTTTGTAAATATGTTGGTTCTAATTTCACATTCCAGTTTAAGGGAAATGCATACCTCTCATCCTGTTCAACAATTATAAGCTTTTTACTTTCAAGGTTTTGAAAAATTGTATATTTTTCCAGAAAATATTCTGGTTCAATGTCAAGTAAACTGAGAATATCATAAATGGTAGTTTCACAATATTTTTCACTAAACTGCCGGAAAAATAAAATTATCAGCACATATTTCTCCTCTTTTTTAAGAGAGAATTTTTGGGCAGTTTCCTCAAAGGGAATTTGCATATCAGATTTTTTGGCAATTTCAAAGATGCCTTCTAATTCTTCTTCTGCCCTTCTTATCTCAGAATTTATTTCGCAAACAGCAAGTTTGACATCTTCATAATCTTCTGCACTCCAAGACAGATGATTTACTAAATCCATCTTTTTTCTTAACCTTTCGGTGCAGAGTCTGTAGTATTGTAATCCTGCTCTCAAAAATTCTACTTTTATATTTTTATCCATATATTTTCCTCCTTTTTCAAAATTATTCTGGAGAATCAAGATATAAAATTTCACCAAAGGGTGGAGTATTGTTTTCTCCACGTTCGGTTATAATCCATAAAACTGGATAATCTGGTTCCTTACTTTTATCCGGATAACAAGCACAACCATCCGTAAAGAATATCACACCATCTATCGGTTGTGATAAGGTGTTGAGGAAGTCAAAAAATCCTCGGAAATCAGTTCCGCCTCCACCCCTGAGTACCTTATGTTCAACAACCTTGTCGTAGATATCCTCATATTCAGCGATTTCTATTGGTCCGTAGACACTTGTGTCAACACAAACCATTGTTATTTTTGTTTTAGTCCCGCTGAGGGTTGATGCCTCGCTCAAGAACCTTTTAAGTTGGTCATCGTTTATCGATCCTGAGGTATCTATCGCAATCACAATATGTCTATTTATTCCAACAGTACCTGGCAGTATCAATTCTGCTTCGCGTTTATTTTTTTTGTAAAATGAATAATCATCCATACCTTTTCCTATTCGGTATGCGAACATATCCAAAACTTCTCTTAAATCAAGTTTTGGTTTAAGCAAGCCGTCTACATATCGCTCCATTTCTCCGGGTTTATTACCGCGTGAGATGGACTTCGCGAAAATAGCTGCGCGGATTATCATTGTTTTTACCATTTGCTCCATTTTCTTAATCTCTGTCGGATTTAAGCTCCGGGGATCGGGTAAACGGCCACAGATCTTTGAAGAGTTTGGAATTTTCAAATGCTCATAGATTTTCTGAATTTCATCAGCCAGTTGACTCCAGATAAAATCGATAGTATCGCTGTGACCAGGGGAGGATCCTTTGTGGTCATCAATGACGGATTCTTTGCCAACATTAGGGGGAGACTCTTCATTACGAGATTCACCGAGCTTTTTTAATAAATCAATAATTGCTTTTTCCAACACAAGTTTGTCAACTAAATCTGGAGGCAACATTCGGATTATTTCGTCATATATCTTCTCCGCAGACTGCCCGGCAAATTTTTCATTATACAAAGTTGAGGGTGGTAACCTCAATGATAATTTATCTTTAATAATCGAGTTAATAGCATAATCTATTGCCAACATCCATATACTCCAGATTTTATTTCTACCCCTTCGGATATGGTCGAGTTGATTATGCAGGACTTCGTGGATGAAAATAACCAGATAATAGTCTCGATAATCTTTATATTGGCTCTTTGAAAAATAGTAATGTTTACCGTCGGTAATTGCTGGGCAGTTGAATGGTAATTTATCTTTGATGATTATATTGCCCTGGAGTGCCCAGTATCCAAAATATGGATATTCTTTAATTAGTATTGACCTTGTTTTTATCAGGTAAGCATACATTTCCTTCTCATTTAAGTTTTTCTCTTCCATTCTACCTCCTTAGAAAATAATGATTTTTCCAAAAGTGTTTCTCATTGCCGGCCAATATTTAAGCTCCATAATTTTTTCCATCGGGAGCAAAGATTGCAAAATGTTGAATCCGAGGGTCGCCAATTCCATGTCTCCGTTTTTTTGCAGGGCGACAATCAATCTGCTCAATCCTGATGCCTTATCCGGAGAAGCTCCAAGGATTGAAATTAGAAAACACTTTTTATCAATTTCATGCGGTAGTGTTGGTTTTGCCGACTCATCAAGCCAAATCTTCCAATCAATGTCACAGTTACAGAAGGTCATAAATTCAATACCGAATGAACTACCCAAACGACCTGTCGCCAGATGTTCAAATACTGGATCATAACTGGGAATATCTTTAATTAGTATTGAAAGTTTCTCCCAGTTTCTTGGGTTAGGAAAATTTTGATTTTTATTGTCTGATTCTACATAGATTGCATTGGGTCGGGCATAGAGATAGGCAATAATTCGTGGGTCAATTTTACGCGGAATTGCATATTCATTTATCCATTCCATTGCCGATGGTGTATTGAGTTCAACCACTGAAAAACGGGAGATTAGGGCAGAACGTATCTGGGAAATGTAACCTTCTTTTAAGGAAAGGTTCCCTGCCGCAACTATCATCCAGGAAGGTGGAAGTGTGTATTCACCAAGTTGTCTATCAAGAATAAGCTGGTATGCTGCATTCTGGACTGCGGGTGGTGCAAGATTTATTTCGTCCAGCATTAATATACCACCGTTATCTTGATTAGGCAAAAATTCAGGTATTGCCCAGCGGGTGATATTCTTTTCTTTATCAATGTAAGGAAAACCGCGCAAATCAGTAGGGTCAAGGAGTGATAGCCGCAGGTCCTTGAACTCCACATGCAACTCCTCGGCAGTTTCACGGGTAATCTGGGATTTTCCAATACCAGGATGCCCAAGAATCAGCAGGGGTATTTTATGATAAAAATGCCTTTTTATTACCTCTTTTAATTCTTTGGCATTCACAAAAACCTCCTTTAACAAAGGATTATTTTAATAGATGAAAAAGGAGTTCATCATAAGAAATTCGTTCCCAGTTGACCACCCACCTACAAAATATATTTGATAACCGAGCCGTTTTGTTGACCAGATCTACTACGACAACACAACAATAACATCTATACTCACCAAAACATTCTCGGAAGAAAGCGATATCCTCTTTTGGATTGCCCGAAAGAATAATATAATTATCAGCATCCATTGGCTTATAGATATAGGGGTACTTTTGTAGTATTTCCTGCAGACACTTATAGTGTAAGATTTTAATTACCAGCCTTTCCTGCATATTTTTTACCTCCTTTTATGTCCACCGATGTCCAGGCTATTTTAAAGCCTGAACACCGGTCATTAAAGTGGATAATGTAGCCGTATATGCTGTGGGAGAATGTCATTTATTGATTATTCTTTATCATGGGAATCAATATGTTATGCAGCAATATTACATAATTTATTGTATTTCCTTTAGGGTGGTCACAATGTTTATCTTTGTGAAGTAATTATTGCCTTCGTTAACTTCGCACAATTTATTGACTTTTTAAAGGCATTGATAATTTCCATTTGCTAATTTTTTGACCCTTTCCAAAATTCTGGATATGTTTTAATTTATCTGACATAAAAAATTTTATTTCATCAGCTGGATATTGGCAGAAAGACTAAATTCCAGATTTCTGCTTCTCGCTAACATAATTGAAATATATCAATTTGCCAATGTTTCGAATATTTCCTACTTGGGATTGATATTGCATGCATAACATATTGATATTAAAAAACCTGTGCCGTAAGCGGTCAATATCACCAATCCTGGTCAAGCACTGGAGAGTAAGTTGTCAAAGACCAAATCCCCCAACAGGGGATACAAAACATAAGGACAACTGCTACTGACGATGCAGTAAACGGCTGAGATATGGTATCTGATAATAATTATAATCCGCAACGAAGGGGGTAGGAGAGGTAGAGCTCGACATTAATCTCTAAATCACTGTTACTACCCCCCATATATTTTTATGCATTCAACCTTGAGAGCGTTTCTAACGGTAGTCTTGGTCTAAAAGCGGTCTCGGGCTTCAAACAGCAGACTTTTGGTCAGAAGACCCATTATATATTATAATCAAAATTTTCAGATCGTCAAGGGGTAAAATGCACTTTCGGACTAACCCCATGCATTTTCCTCAGTATATATAATATATAGTATTAGCTTGTCAAACAGCACTTACCATTTGGGGTAATTCAAAATGGAAATGTAATGCGATACTATTTGACAAAATTAGAAAAACGGTTATAATAAATGGCGTATGGATTACACCGTTAGAAATATCGTATTGATAAGAAGGGAGGTAATATGTTCGGTGGACAAATATTGCAAGATTTGGAAAAATTAACGGACTTGTCTGAAAGAGGCACGGATGTTCGTCATTCACTGAGTATATGTCAGAGCTGCCTATTACAAACTTCTCCTTATGCATTATGTTTTTATAGACAACGTCTGAACAAAATCTCTCAGAATACCTCTGAACCTGGTAATACGGGCAATAATCAAGTTACTGTTATGTTTGTTTCACGGGATCCCAATATTGATTTGCAGGAGATTAAATTTAGCGGTTCTCCGACAAAAGCTGTTACAAGATGGGTTCCTCCACGCAGGCATGGGCTTGGATTCTTCTTTGATGATTTTTTGGTCAACAACAATGCGTGGTCTCGGTTTATTGGATATTTACAAAACACTAAATCTGCGCCAATTCCTCGTTTTTACTGGACACACATGGTTAAATGTCACGCATATAACGATAAGTCTAAGGTAGACTCTGCAATTGATTTTTGCATAAAATACCTGTGTGAAGAAATCAAACAAATAAAACCTATATTGATAATAACTGCTGGGCTGGATGTTGCGGCTAATGTTTACAAATGTATGAACGTACAAATGCCACCTAAAATCACATTTAATAAATGCTCCTCACTTAACGAAACAGCCATTAAAAACGGCAAGGGAATTGTGGTAATCCCGCATCCATCACAGGCTCCGTATCAAATGTGGAAACAAGGCAGATTTCAGACGGGTATTACATTCAACAGCCTAGAAAATCTAATTAATAGTTTAGTTTGATAAAAGCATATTAAAGTTTGTAATTTTTAAAATTCCAATACTTAGTTTATATCTGGGAATGTTCTTTACTATCAACATTTACTCTCAGACCTATTACAAACTTTAGTATTGTGAATAAATGAATTATAATGCCTTATTACGGACCTTCATCCCACCAGTGGCCTTTAATAGTATGTGAACCACCCCGTATAACACCGAATATGATTCATTATCTCATCATAATTATATTTTAGATGAAATTTAACCTTGCCATTCATATCAATAGCCCCCCACTTTCCATCAAGTTTCACTGCTGCCAGACCCTCACGAAAATCCCTCACCTCATCATATTTTGCGTCAATAATCATTTTGCCATTCTCATCAATAAACCCCCATTTACCATCAAGTTTCACTGCTGCCCGAGTCTCAAAAACATACTTTACTTTTTTTTGAGGAATAGCAACCTTATTTACACTCGTATAACCATGTTTATCATCTGTCTTTATCCACACTAAACCATACGCGGGTTTTACACCTTCATCTGTCCAGCTAACCGCTGCCAAACCTTCATGAAAATCCCTCGCCTCATCATATTTTGCATCAATGACTAATTTGCCGCTCTCATTAATAAACCCCCACTTACCATCTTTCTCTACTGCCATAAGTCCTTCTGTGAAATTTCCAGCAATAAAATCAAAGTCGGGAGAGACCGCTTTTCCCCTATTGTCTAGAATCCGATATTTCCCATTTACTTCCTGGATAAAAATACCCTCTGCAACTTTTTTAGGGCGAGGAATTTCCTTCGCACCTCGCTTTTTTAGAAATTCAATAATCTCAGGGCGATATTTCCTTTTAGCCCAATCTAATGCAGTAAGAAAGTTTTCATCTTGCGCATATATGTCCGCGCCATTTTCCAACGCATTCTTTACACCCTCTAAGTCGCCTTTTTTTGCGGATTCAATTAAATCTTCGTTTACCCCCACATTTACCTCAACTTACCAATTAATTTTATTCCAAATTAGAAAAAAGTCAACAAGTGTTTGTAATAACTTCCTCATGCTTGATAAAACTGTTTTATCATACAATTCATGGTAGGAAGGTAGTATGCAATAAACTCTGTCAGTTAGTAATACTTGTGAATTTTTAGAAATAATTGACAAAAGTAAAAATATTGATATAATACTATATTGATAAAAACAACTGGGTTCACATTTTCGGAAATAGAATATGAAAGATGAACTAATAAACTTACACAAAATTATAGCCACAAATAGGAGAAACAAAACTTCATATTGTCAGTACTGTCTCCTTAACAACAACCAAAAATACAGCGGTCCGGTATTTTTTGAAAGTGTTGGCAATAAACCGAAAATAATGATAATATCAGAAAGTCCGGCAGGTTTTAATTTGGTTGGTTGCGACGCAAGTAGAATTCAGGAGTGGAAAGAGAGAATCTTAAATCATAACCACAGCAAGCCATTAAATGCAGATTTCAGAGCTGCTTATACAATGGAAGAATTTTTGCCTACATTGACTAACAATAAAATTTTTAGCGACAAAGCAGGCTACACAAGTGGGGATTTTTACTGGACACACACTGTAAAATGTTTTATACAGGAGAATAATTCCAGAGATACAATTGAAAGAGCAAAAACTAAACTCGGAGAAAGTTTTGAAAAAATCTGCCAATGTTGCAGCAGATATCTAATTGATGAATATAGTATATTAAGACCTGAAATAGTTATCTGCCTTGGTAAACATGCAAGGGAGAGCGCAAGTTCCTTTAGCAAAGCAAGAATAATTACACTATCACATCCCGCCCGAATGAAATATTTAGAAGATGATATTAGAAAGAATGTGAATGTAGAGAAAAATAAAAAAATATTGGAAAATATTTTGCAAGAATATGGCAAAGCGAGGGAGATGGTTATGGATTATTTAAACACCAATAAAAATTCTGAAAAAAAATATTTCATTGGTTTGGTTGCCCGCAGCGATGTTAAGAACTATTGCCTTAAAGAGGGACTTTTCGTTGACGTATGGAAACTAACACATCAAGAATATGAAAAGGTAAATCCTGGCGATATTGGCATCATGTATGATTATTTTCAAGATGCACTAATCGGTATATTTGAAGCAGAAGGCAGGGCTAAAATAAGAGAAGATCTGAAAAAGTTTGGAGATAAGTTCAAGCCTAACCTTAGCATAAAGGTAAGACAAATAGAGGATTTTTATATTCCTAATGCGAAAAAATTGCTTGAATCCATTGGAATCCAATTTGATAACAAAGTTCCCAAACAACGCGTATTTGAAGATAAACTCAGTAATCAGATAAAAAAGTTAATCGATGAGCATAAAAACGATATTCAGAATAAAAGAGAGGAAATCAGAAAAAATTTAGCTGAAAAAATAGAAAATGAAATACTGAGGGATAAGATAAATAAGAAAATCGAATACTACCGCAGAGAAGAGCGTGCAATATATTCATTTAATCAATGTCCAGAAATGGTTGACCATGGTCTGGATCATTCAGAAAGAGTGATAGTTAAAATAAAGGAATTGATAGACGCTTGTAATATAAGTCTGAATGATATGGAGATTTATGTGCTAATAATAGCTGCATATCTACATGATATCGGCCTTAGCGGTCCATTTGATTCATTAAAACCAAAACACATAATAAGGAAAGAACATGGAAAATATAGTAGACAGATTATTGAACATACTCCTGGAGAATTTGGATTTGAAGATAATGAAGATGAGGTATGTAAATGCGTTTCTGAAATTTGTGAATATCATCAAAATAAAAATAAAGATGACCTTAATGAGCTTAAGGACCATAATATATCCGGAAGGAAAGTGCGTAAAGATTTAGTAACTGCCATTTTAAGAATTGCTGATGCATGTGACCTTGGTGGGGCAAGAACTGGCACTAAATTATTTAGAGTGAGAAACCGTGAATGGTGTGATTTTAAAGCGAATAATGAAAAAAATGACCCGAAGGAAAGAGAATATTACGAAAGGCAAAGAGACCATTTTGATATGCATGACATGATAAAAGGAACTAAAATAGAAGCAGATTATATAGAGATTATTTATAATGGCAATGAAGGAGATGAAAAACATAAAGAAAATGCAAAAAAAATGGTTGAGAATGATTTAAACGTTTGCAGATCAGTATTAGAAAAATATGGAATTAAGATTAATGAAGTCAAAATCAAACCAGAATAACTGGCAATTAAAACGAATAATGAGTTACAAAAATATATTTATAAAGCTACATTTGATATTTAGAAACGGGGAGGTAATATGCCTTGTTGTATTGGAATAGTTCAAAGAAAAGATGTTCTTGAATATTGCATAAATAATCTTTGTATATTAGACGTATGGAGCTCGGCAAGTAAAAAATACAGCAGTGTTCAGCCTGGGTTTGATGCCTATATCTATGACCGAGCAAATGATAACTTATATTACAATCTTGAAACAATCTCCGCACCCCAACAGTTTACAACAAGTCCGTTTCAGTTCAGTTGGGGTATGCTCGACCTTAAGATTCAACTGCAATTAAAAGGTGGAGATATAAAGCAAAAAATTGGCGGTGCTCGAAAACTACTGGAAAGTGCCGGAGTTACCTTTTCTAACCAAAATCCCGAGCCACGCGTCTATGATGATGATGTGTGTAGTAAGATTCAGGACGCATTAAAGGATGTAAAATCTGAAGAAAATCAAATAGCAAAAAGTTACGTCTCATTATTAGGCAAAGATATAGAAAAAAGATTGACTGACAAGGAATGGAAATTGCTACGTTCAGTAGAAGATAAGTATTCGCTTCAGGAATCGGAATATGGTTTTGACGGAATTATAGGATTAAAAAATATTAAGAATTTTATTAAAACTCTGATTAACGCAGCGAAAGATGAGAGCAAATGTAGAGATTATAAGCTTCAGATATCGCGTGGCTTTTTCCTATTCGGACCTCCGGGAACAGGTAAGACGGTGTTTGCAAAAGCTGTAGCTTTTGAACTTAAGGCAAAATATTTTGAAATCTCGCCAGCCATTATTGCTGGCTTTCCTGGTGAGGCTGAGAATGTTATTGAAATATTTTTAAGAAAAAGATTTGAGCAATTTAAGAAAGAAGAAGGTAAGGGTGTTATAATATTTGATGAGGCAGATGCCCTTTTTCCTGACCGGAATAAACCATATATGTCTTCAGTGATGGCAAGGATTGTGCCAACTTTTTTGAGAGTCATTGATGACCTTCTAAAAAATCAGACTTTTCGTTACCACCCAATATTCTTATTTGCTATAAGCAATCATCCCGAGGCAATTGATGATGCATTTCTAAGGCCGGGACGGTTTGCAAATTTGTACTATGTAGGCCTACCTACCGAAGAAGAGTATAAAGAACTCTTCAAATATTACCTCAAATTACGGGAGAAAGTGGTAGAGGATGCGGTGATGAAAGATATTGATAAGATTATAAATAAATTACAGGAAAGGACAAAAGCAGTCAGGAAAGATGGGAAAGAACTTCACCAGGATTTTGGTAAATTCTCTCCAGCCGATATCCAGGAAATATCTAATAGTGCAGCATTGAAAGCCTGTCAGGAGAATACAAAAATCACTGTGCGGATTATTGAAGATGTGATTAATAATGCTATACCTTCGGTGATAAATGAAATCTTGATAAAGAACGAAGAATTCAAACAAAATCATCCTAATACATATAGAGCATAAAGAGTAAATCGCCAATATGTACTAATCTTACTATCTTTTGCAAATCGCACTCAGTAGAGGCTTTTATCTCGTTTTGTTTAAAGGATAAAAATCCCCACTCCTTTCTTTTTTCTTGGTTACCCAGGGACATTTTTTCACATAAACTCAATATATTTATACTCTATTTAGCAAGATCGATTTTGATACTACACCCCTATTTTTTCTCCTGTCCTGGAGGGAGAATATATCCCTGTCTTTTTCCCTCTCCCCCTTGGGGAGAGGATTAAGGTGAGGGGCATCAAGGTAAGTTTTCAGACAGTATTTCATCCACGAATGGTGATTGAACAAAAACAATTTGAGTCGCAATCCTTTATTCATCAAGGTAAGTTTTCAGACCCGGGCTGGGGCTTTTTGTTTAAAAGAAAGGAGGAAAAATGAAAGTCGCAATCCTTTATTCATCAAGGTAAGTT
>JBDRWD010000045.1 GCA_039802205.1 candidate division WOR-3 bacterium | reverse complement strand
TAGAATTATTGGATAAGCTGGATTTATCCAAATACCCGTGGCTTTTTTGTTTCAAAAAGTTATGCCCAACCGAAGATTAAAAGTGAGGAGTACTCAGTGAATCTTTGAATCATCAAAATTTTATTGACTTCAAAGAATTTCTGATTAAATTATCTTATGCACATCTTTTTGAGCGATGCCCATATCCGCAAGGATGATAGTCCCCGGGCAAAATTGCTAATTAAATTTTTAAATGAGATAAAAGATGAAATAGAAAATCTTTTTATTCTTGGTGATATGTTTGAATTCTGGTTTGAGTATAACATCGCCATTCCCAAAGACTATTTTAAAGTTCTGGCAACATTTTATCATCTCAATCTAAAGGGTGTGAAGCTCCATTACATCCTCGGCAACCATGAGGTGATGATCGGTAACTTTCTGAGAAATCTTGGATTCTCAATTTACCGTGAAGACGCCACCGTGGAATTAGACGGCAAAAGAATCTATCTCGCCCACGGGAATCGTATAGACCGGCGCCTCTGGACGGTGTTCTGGGAAAACCTTTTGCAATCTAAGATCAACCATTTCTTATACAGCATGCTCCATCCAGATTTCGGGGTATTCTTAGCCCAGGGAATCGCTCATCTCTCCCGTCAGCAACCCCGGAGTCAAAATCTGAATCTGATGCTGGAAAGATTTGCGCGGGAAAAATTAAAGGAATTTGATATTGTAATTCTCGCCCATTCCCATATCCCGGTTTTCAAAAATTTTGGAAATGGTAAATTCTACATCAATACCGGTGATTGGGTGGATAATTTTTCGTATGTAAAACTAAAAGACGGTGCGATCTCTTTAAATTATTATCGTTGATTACTCCAGCGGTCCCACCTCTTTTTCCACTGCTTCCAGAATCTCACAGGATTTGACGAGCTCCTTCATTTTGTTATGGTCAGGGTATAACGGTCGGTCTTCCTCCAGATGAGTGACATATTTTCTGATCACCCTTCGTGCGGCATTCACCCCTCGACCTGGATTGAATTCGCGAAAATCCAATGCCTGGGCTGCAGCCATGAATTCAATCCCGAGGATGCCATAGGCATTGTCAAGGATTTGTTCATTTTTTAAAGCGGTATTCATTCCCATGGATACAAAATCTTCCTGGTCTGCGGCTGCCGGGATCGATTGGATAGAGGCAGGCATAGAGAGAATCCTTTGTTCCACGATGAGCATATCCGCGGTGTACTGGCTGAGCATAAAACCTGAAAAGACACCGGGATCTTTAGTCAAAAATGCTGGAAGTCCCACACTCAAATTGGGATTGGTAAGCCGGTTCATGCGCCGTTCAGAAAGGACACAGACCATCGTGACTGCAGCACCGACCATATCCATTGGAAGAGAGATGGGTGTTCCCTGGAAATTAGCACCGGTCAGTGTGAGATTGTACTCGGGTAAGAATATAGGATTATCTCCAACCCCATTCAATTCAATCTCAACCTGCTCCCGAGCCCAGCGCACCGCATCATGGGCTGCACCGATCACCTGGGGCGAAGAGCGCATGGAATAGGCATCCTGGACCTTGGTTTTAAATTTTCCTGTGAGGAGATCACTGCCTTCAATACACTTCATTATCGCCCTTGCCGAACGAATCGCACCGGGAAAGCCCCGGACTTCATGGACGCGCACATCGTATGGTTTTAAATTTGCAATCAATGCCTCGAGGGTCATGGCACAGGCGATCTCTGCCTGTTTAAGCCAGCGATTGATATCGTATAACTGAAGGGCACTGATCGCAGTGATAAAATTGGAACCATTGATGATGGCTAAGCCATCTCTTGCTTTTAATCCCGGAATAGGAATACCCGCGCGCTCCATCGCCACGCGACCCGGCAATCTTTCACCCTGGTAGAATGCCTCGCCTTCGCCCAGCATCAAAAGGGCAATCTGTGACATCGGTGCGAGATCACCACAAGCACCGACCGAACCTTTTTTGCAGACGACCGGGGTCACCCCTTTATTTAGCATCTCCACCAGCGTCAGGGTTATCTCGGGTCGACAGGCGGATTTTCCCTTGGCATGGACATTTATCCTACTTGCCATCGCACCCCGGACATACTCTATGGGCATCGGTTCACCAATCCCTGCCGCATGGTTGTAGATAAGGTATTTCTGGAATTGCTCAATCTGCTCATCGGGAAGAACCACCTCTGATAATTCACCAATCCCTGTATTTATTCCATACATGATCTCTCTTGCCGCCAATTTTTTCTCCAGCATTGCCCGACATCTCTTTATCTCTTCCAAAGATTCGGGGGCTAATTCAACCTTTTCATGGTGGCGAGCAATTGCCACAAGTTTTTCAATGGTTAAACTTTTGCCATCAAGAATAATCGCCATTGGTGCATCTCCTTTTGGGTTTTATTATAACTATCTTGGTAAAAAAGTCAATCAACAATCCTTGACAGTGAATGAATCCAGAATATACTAACATTATGCTACAAAATAAATGGTTCAGAAGCATGGTTTTTTTTCTCTTTGCCCTGAACTTCTTTCTTTTTTATCCTCCCACCACCGGCATCGTTGATGAAAGTGCCTATCTCACCATGGCTTATACCTTTCAAAAATTTAAATTAGCCTATGATGAAGCTGGCATTTTTTCCGCTCCGGCATCAGTAATCGCCGACCATCGTCTTATTTCCCGTTATCCACCTGGCAACAGCCTCCTCCTTTTACCCTTTACCATCCTAAACTGGCGCTTCTCATTTCTGCGGGGTTTCATCCTGATGGTTGTGGGCTTTATCACCATGATTTTAATCCTCAACCACTATCGTCTACCCCGTGATTATGCATTTTTATTTTTACTCCATCCCTCTTTTATACTATACTCCAGAACCCTGATGAGCGATCTGCCAGCAACAATCATCGGGCTGCTCGGTTTATTATTTTTTATAAAAAAGATTTATTTCCTTGCCGGACTCATTTTCGGACTTGCCATTGGTATAAGATATCCGATGGTTTTAATCCCTTTTTCTCTCTTGCTTTTTCTGGGATTTAAAAAGAAATTCTGCTCTTCTGGACAATTTTTGTTAGGTGGTGTCTTAGGGGTACTACCGCTTTTACTCTATCACCTGCTCATCGCCAATTCTTTAACTGGTCCCGCGGGTGCCAGTATGATCGGCTTTTCTCTAAGACACATACCGGTAATGTTTCCTCAATTTTTTATCTTCTTGAATATCCTTTATCCATTGATGTTCATT
The DNA here is from genome assembly GCA_039802205.1 of candidate division WOR-3 bacterium. Lineage (NCBI taxonomy): Bacteria > Pseudomonadati > Caldifarciminota > Caldifarciminota bacterium. The sequence continues at coordinate 19,057 of JBDRWD010000045.1, read as the reverse complement.
TTTAGCCTCCAGAGCCGCCTTTCCGAAAAATGGCTTTTTTTGACTCCGGCAATCGTCTTTATTCTTTTCTTCTCTCTCCAGTATTATATGGACACTGGCGAAAATTTTTTAGAAACCTTGATTCGGGCTCAGCGTTATCTTTTACCGGTGATTCCTTTCTTACTCATACCCTATAGTGAAGTATTAATCCGGATAAAATTTCCAAGGTCTTTATTAGCAATTCTTGTGTTATTTCTCCTCGCCGGGGATGTCGCAATAAGTTATCAACACCAGAAATTTCTAAACCAGCAGCGCTACGAACAGGAAAAGCTTTATGAATATGTCAATGATGCTGAGATTTTATTATGTAATAAAGAAGTCTATGAACTGGTGAATCCGTTTATTAAACCAATAAAATGGCAGTCTTTTGAAGACCGGGGCAACCTGCAGGATATCGACATCCCCGTATCCCCGGCCAAATTATATCTCGCCTGTCGCACCCGGGATGTGCATATCAAATATCTATTCCAGCAATTTTTAGCGCGCTTTTTTAAAAAAGAAGAGGTCTTCCGTGAGGAGACCTCTTTTTATTACTTCGCCATCTGGAGGGTTGACTACTGATCAATCTTCTTTCTCAATATCATCTTCAATCTCAATCTTTTTGATTATCCGCCTTTTGTGCATTCTTATCTTCTCTTTCTGTTCGGGTGTCAAAATAGAGTTTATCTTCAAACGTTCTTCAATATTTAACTTTTTAATTTGCCATTCCAGCTCATGAATCTCTTTACTCAACTTCAGAATTTTATCCTTGTCCGGATTATCGCTTTTCATCGCCTGCTGGAGTTCGATTTCCTTTAACTCAATCTGGGATTTAATGGGAATGATATTCTTGCGCGTTTCAATCCGAATGTTTTCCAGCTGGGTTTTTTGCTCCGGAGATAGATCCACGAGCATCTCTATAGGGGGTTCTGGTTTTGCCTTTATTTCATGTCTTGGGCACCAGTGCTGGGCAAATGCTGTGACGCCTGCCAACAAAAGGATCAATCCGCCACTCACCCATTGCATAAAACCTCCTTGTTCGCTTATTTTGACGAAAGCAATCGGCGCCGAGTTTAATTTTCTTGCCGATGGAGGCGTTGATAATAGAAATCCTCAATCTTCTTCGCCATATTATCCCAGGAATAATTTTTCACAAATTCCAGCCCGTTGCGGATCAATCGCTGCCGAATGGAATCATTGCTCAAAACTTCAATAATTTTTTCAGCAATCTCCCCTTTATTATGGGGGTTGAAGAAAAGACCATTGTAGCCATCGATTATCACCCGATCATAACCCGGGATGCGAGAAGCAACCACAGGTTTGCCCACCGCCATCGCCTCCAAAAGGACGATACCGAACGATTCTCCCCCGAGTGCCGGTGAGCAATATATATCACAGGAGGCATAATAAGATGGGATCTCTTTGGCTGGAGCATAACCTCTGAATATTACACTATCGGTTAAACCTAAATTGGCTACCAGTCTCCGGCATTCATTTTCGAGTGGACCCTTTCCCACCACGATTAGTAATACTTCTTTCAACTCCTCCTTTATCAATGGGAGTGCCTTGAGAAGTTCAATAAGCCCTTTACGCCGGTCCAGGCGGCCTAAATATAAAATTTTATTTTTTTTCCCTTTAAATTCAGGAAAAGGAAAAACCCGGGGATGGAAACGCTCCAGGTCTACTCCATTGGGGATTATGGTATATTCGCCCGGAATATATGGCATAAAGGTGTCGCGGGCAGTTTCGGACACAGCAATCAGACCATGGAGTTTTCGGATATATTTTTGGAACAATCTTCTAAAAATATAGGAACCTGCCCGGTAATACTTAAATCCGGTGGAATGGAAGGTGGTGATATTCAGAGCCCGGGAATAATGGAGTGCGAAAAAGGAGATGCTTGGTGGGAATGGTCCCATTGTATGGATTACATCAAATTTCTCTTGCTCCAAAAAATATTTAACCTTGCGCGGTATATCCCAGCCTACCGAAAGGGTCGCAAAAGATTTATTCATCGGTATATAAAAAACCCTGCCTACCCGGAAAACATCCGGTTCCGGAACTTCCTCTTTATAATGGGTGGTAAGAATTTTGACCGTATGTCCTAATCGTCGCAAATATTTCGCCAGGTAGTGGGTATATTCAGAAACCCCAGAAGGATAAGGATAATAGGGGTCAGAAACAAGGCATATCTTCATTCACGGCTGGCGACTAATGTTCTTCGATCCAGACCTTCTCCATTATAACATCTTCTAAAGGACGGTCAAAAGGTGGACCTGAAGTGGGGACTTCACCGATTTTTTCCACCACCGCCATTCCCTCCACAACCTCACCGATGATTGTGTAGCGGCCATCAAGCCGGGGTTGGGGTTCAAGGCATATATAAAATTGGGAACCATTCGTATTGGGTCCTCGGTTCGCCATCGCCACGGTGCCTTTTAGATGTTTCAGTTTCGGTGATATCTCATCTTCAAGCTCATAACCAGGGTCTCCGGTTCCATCGCCTTTAGGACAACCACCTTGAATCACAAACCCCTTAATCACCCGGTGAAATTTCAATCCGTTGTAAAATCCTTTATTGGCAAGTTCCATGACATTCTTTACATTCTTCGGTGCTTCATCCGGATAAAGTCGGACCACAATCTCGCCAAAATTCTTTACCGCGATGTGGAGATAAGGATTTTTCTTAATCGGACCTTGCGTCGTGCTCTTCTGCCCGCACCCGAAAAACAAGACTATCCCGAATATCAATATTTTTCTCATAGTCACCTCCCAAAATTAAAAAGATTATAATCAAAATCGGCAAAAAGTAAACATAAAAAATTCCATGGCTTCTTGACAAAGCCAAAGGGGTAGATATAATTGCAGTGCGGAGGCGGATGGGTGCTGGTGTGCCTGACGGGCTTCAAACCCGGTTGTCCCTCGAAAGGGGGACGGTAGGTTCGATTCCTACACGCCTCCGCCAAGTCCTTTAACCCTAACCTCACCCCTCTTAATAGTTATGCCCTTGGAATCAAAATATATCAAAAGGGGTAATGCGTATTTTCTGCTGGCGTTTAACAGGTCCCGGAATTCGGCAACTCTTATCTCTTTTTTTTCTTTCAAAAAATTCAACAATTTATTCTTCGCTTCTTCTACTCGTTCTTTGTGGAATACCACCCCCTCCCCCACATTGATCAATGTTTTGTTATCCAGCAGATAACGATAGGCTTTTTTGATAAGTTCCACAGGACCAATCCCCTGTACAATGATCGCCTCTATCGTTGGAGTCTGAAATCCTGCCTCAAAATATATCTTCTCAATTCTCTTTGCCATCTCTGCGAATGCCTCATCCACCTTCACCTGAAAATCAAAGAGGCTTATCTTTCCATCAGCAGTTGCTTTAATCTTTGAATTCTTCACCAGCGAATCAATCAAGAAATTGAAAAGCGTATGGTCCAATCCCTTAGGCAATTTATTCATCAATTCAATCTTCGCCATGCCCACGAGCGTCGGATTTTCGTTATGAAAGGTCTTTAAAATTTCCCTAATCATCTCTTCCAGTTTGGTGATATTTTTGCTCGAGTAATAAAGTCCTCGCTTCTCATCAATAAGAACAATTGTTTTTTTCTCGAGCAATCCGTTAACGATTTCCTTAACGCTCTCCACCGGAAGATTTACCTCCCGGGCAATCTCCTCAACCCTCAGGGGTATCGTGAGACTGCGATTCAACTCTTCCTCCACGATGACTGCGGGTTCCTGTGTTTCCAGTTTCTTGAGATGGTCTAAAATCTCCTCATCAAACCCTTTTATCTTCTCTGCCTTGGGTTCCAGAATCACACCCCCACCGATTGTTATCGGTGGCGAATAGGTCCGGATCACAAAACGGTCGCCAATATCACAGACTGCAGGCGATTCCAGTCGGAATTGAACCATGGATTTCTCTCCCGGTTCCAGGACCTTTTTCTCTAAGAGCACCACACGGGCGATGAACTCGCCGGTTCCCAGATGAAGTCTTATCCGGGTAAAACTCTTTAACGGTGGGACAGAATTCAATAGATAAAGCGAACCATTCATAAATAAAGAAGGCAGAAAGAATCCGGGTTGGGCAATGACATTACCCCTTTCAATCTCTTCTTTTTCTGCACCCACGATATTGATTGCTGCCCGAAAACCGGTTCCGACCTCTGGAACCTTTTTATTGTGAACCTCAATGCCTCGGACTTTCAATTCTTTTTTTTGAGGTAAAAGTTCTACAGTATCCCCTACCTTTATCCGCCCGGAGAGCACTGTGCCAGCGATGACCGTGCCGAATCCTTTCATGGTGAAACATCGGTCAATGGGCATTCGGAAAACTCCCTTATCCTTTTTAGGCTCGGTCTGATCGATCAACTGTTTCAATAATCTTTTTAAATCTTCAATCCCAGCACCGGTTTGGTTGGAAACAAGCACAATCGGGGCATCTGCGAGAAAAGAATCCGCGGTCAGTGCTTTGATATCCGCGATCACCCTATCAATCTGCTTTTGATCCACCAGGTCAATCTTGGTGATGACGATTATACCCCTTTTTATCTGGAGCAATTTCAGGATTTCAAAATGCTCAATCGTCTGGGGCATGACCCCATCATCGGCAGCGACTACCAGTAATACAAAATCAATCGTGCTGGCACCGGCGAGCATGTGGCGCACGAACTTCTCATGCCCTGGCACATCGATGATCGTCACATCATCACCAAAAAAAGCAAAACCCAAATCCGTCGTCATACCCCGCTCTTTTTCTTCTTTTAATCGGTCTGGATCCGTGCCGGTAAGGGATTTGATTAATGCACTCTTGCCATGGTCGATGTGCCCGGCAGTCCCGATAACGATATGTTTTTTGGGAACCTCGTTCATCAACCTATGATTCTTTTCAGGGCTTCAACAATCGGCCTCTCCTCACCTTCAAAAATTGTCCGGAAATCGAGCAGATACCGGTCATCTTCAATCCGACCAAATATCGGTGGCCGGTTCAACCTCATTGCCCGGGCAAGTCTTTCAACCGGCATCTTTTCTGGTTTGATTGCTAAAACATAGGTAGGGAGTTGTTCGGTACTCAGCGAACCACCACCGATTTCCGAGACCGAAGATTCAATACTACATTTTAATCCCGGTAGGTTCTCCAGCCGTTTAAGACACCAACGGGCCTGACTTTTTATTTTGGAAATCGGTTTTAAGATCAATTCCATCACGCCGTGGTTCTCGATGATCAATTCTTCTTTATAGAGAAATAATTGAAGAGTTGCTTCCAATATGGCGCTGGTCACCTTATCACAGCGCAATGCCCGGGTCAGGGGATTGCGCTTCAACCGTTCAATATATTCCTTCTTTCCTACGATGATCCCTGCCTGGGGACCACCGAGGAGTTTGTCACCACTAAAACAGACAAGGTCCGCACCAATTTTGATACTATCCTGGACGAGCGGCTCTTTTGGTAAGTCATACTTTGAAAAATCAATCAGGGCACCGCTCCCCAAGTCATCGATCACCGGGAGATTATATTTTCTACCCAGTGAAACGAGCTCTTCCAGCGGCACCTCTTTGGTAAAACCAATTATCCGGTAATTGGATTGGTGTACCCGCAACAGGGCACCGGTATTCTCGTTAATCGCTGTTTCATAATCCTTCAAATGTGTCCGATTTGTAGTACCCACCTCCCTCAATATTGCTCCACTCTGCGCCATGACCTCGGGAATCCGGAACGAACCACCGATTTCGATCAACTGCCCCCGGGAGATAATCACTTCTTTACCTTTACAGAGTGTATTGAGGATCAAGAGGGTGGCTGCGGCATTATTATTCACAAACATCCCGGCTTCGGCACCGGTGAGCAACTGGAGCAATCGGCTTATTCGCTGATAGCGGTCAGCACGCCGCCCCTCTTCATCGATCTGCAATCTAAAATAGCCCGCACTCAATTCCAGCATGGTATTGGCAATATACGCAAGATATGGTGCCCGGCCCAGACCGGTGTGGAGAATGACACCCAGACCATTGATCGCATAAGTATAATAAGGCTGAAGCAATTCTCTTATTTCATCAACAATGGAGTTTTTCAATTCTGCAATCTGCGATCTTTCTCCATTCAATATCTTTTTTCTAAATTCTTCGGTCTTTTCCCGGACGATCTGGACGAGATATCTCCGGTCCAGTCTCTCAACATAATCTCTTAGTTCCGGGAAGTTTAAAATTTTATCAACCGCGGGAATATCTTTTACATCTTTTATTTCATCCATTAGGCACTCGCCTCGTATTTGATTTCACCGTTGACCAAAACATATTCAGCTCGACCCGTGAGTTCTTTATTTAAAAGTGGGGTATTAAGCGATTTAGACTTTATATTCTCAGGCGTCAACCGCCATTTTATTTCGGGGTTTATCACCACGATATCCGCAATCGCCCCTTCTTTTAATACACCCGTCTTTTCCTTTATCACCTGTGCGGGTTTTACTGTCAATTTATCCAAAACTTCAAACCAGGAAAATTTTTCTACATTTATCAACTGCATGATGATCATGGATAATGCTGTCTCCAGACCGATCATGCCGAAGGGTGCAGCGGCAAATTCCAATTCCTTTTCGGCTTGGGTATGTGGTGCATGGTCGGTGCTGATACAATCAATCGTGCCATCACGCAGTCCCTCAATTATTGCCCGGCGGTCGATCTCTGTTCTCAATGGTGGATTGACCTTATAATTTGTATTATAACTTTCCAGAACTGTATCATTGAAGAAGAAATAATGGGGACAGGTCTCACATGTAACTTCTATCCCCTCCTTTTTTGCCCGCCGGATGAGTTCTACTGAACCACGCGTGGAGATATGGCAGAGATGTAGTCGGGCACCGGTGAATTTTGCGAGCATCAAATCCCGGGCAACGATTATCTCTTCGGCGATCGCTGGAGAACCTGCCAGCCCTAACCGGGTTGAAACCTCACTCTCGTTCATCATCCCACCCCGGCTGAGGTCCTCGTCAAGGGGATGTTCAAATATCGGGATATCAAAAATCTTGGAATATTCCATGGCATAGCGCAAAACCCGGGCATCGCGCACGGTATTCCCATCATCCGAAAAACCCTTAGCGCCGGCTTTTACCAGTTCGCCAAATTCGCTGATCTCTTTTCCTTCCCGTTTTTTAGTAATAGTGGCAATCGGAAATATCCGACAGAGATTGACCCTTGCTGCCTCTTTTATGATGTAGTTCACAATCCCTTCGTTATCTATCGGTGGCTCGGTATTCGGCATACAACAGATGGTGGTAAAGCCACCCGCAACCGCAGCCTTGGCACCGCTCTCAATTGTCTCCTCATCAGGCCGACCCGGGTCGCGGAGATGACAATGGAGATCAATAAAACCTGGGCATACGATCATTCCTGTGACATCAATAACCTTGGCACCTTCTGCTTTAAGATTTCTTTCGATGCGCTGGATTTTATTCCCCTCAACCAGCACATCAGCAACGCGGTCAAATTTTGATTTGGGGTCAATCACCCGGCCGTTCTTGAGTAAAATTCTATTCAATCTTCCCTCCGGCATGGATGAATAATATTGCCATGCGTACCGCCACCCCATTTTTGACCTGCTTCAAAATGACTGATTTCGGACCATCTGCAACCTCCGGGTCAATCTCAACACCCCGATTGGTCGGACCCGGGTGCATGATGATACTATTGGGTTTCATCTTTTTTACCCGCTCCCTGGTCAACCCATATAGATTTCGATATTCGCGGACCGAAGGAAAGAGTCCTGCTTCTTGTCTCTCCAGTTGAATGCGCAGTGCCATCACCACATCAAAATCGCCGATTATCTCATCCAGATTATAGTAAACCTCCACATTCAATTTATCGATATCCATTGGAATAAGCGTGGGTGGGGCACAGATGGCGACATTTGCGCCCAATGCCTTTAGTCCAAAGATATTGGATCGGGCAACCCGCGAATGGAGAATATCGCCGACAATCAAGACATTGAGATTTTTAATATAACCAAAATGCTGGCGCATCGTCATGATGTCGAGCAATGCCTGGGTTGGATGCTCATGGGTCCCATCACCAGCATTGATTACAAAGGCATTCAAATTTTCGGCTAAAATTCTCGGGGCACCCGAGGCATAATGCCGGACTACCACCCCATCCACCTTCATCGCTTCAATATTACGGGCGGTATCCAAAAGTGTCTCGCCTTTCTTTACACTGGAGGCGCTCGCTGAAAAATTCACCACATCAGCGGATAGTCGCTTGGCCGCGATGCTAAAAGATATCTGAGTGCGTGTTGAGGGCTCAAAAAACAACGTGAGTATTGTCTTACCCCGCAATGCCGGGATGATCGGTATTGGACGGTCTAATACTTCAAGAAATTTTTCGGCAGTATCCAGATAATTTAAAATCTCTTTACTTGTCAAACCCTCGATACCCAAAAGGTCCTTTTTCGGATTCATTGCCTATCCGTAATCCTTAATTGCTCAATCTTGGGTTTAGGTGGATGGACAATTTTAATCCGACCTTTCTTCACCTTGATCTTTCTGGGCTTTGCCTTCCGATGGATAAAGACCAAATCCTGGCCATCAACTTCTTTAAGATAAACATCAACGATCTCTTTTTCGGTGGTGATAATCTTTTTACCGATGTAGTCTGCCTGGATGGGTAGTTCTCGGTGTCCGCGGTCAATCAAAACTGCCAGTTGAATTTTTTTGGGGCGGCCAAAATCAAGAATCTCATCGATCGCTGCTCGAATCGTCCGCCCTGTGAAGAGCACATCGTCCACGAGCACGATGACCCGATTGTTTATATCAAAATTTATGTCTGTCCCCTCAATTATTGGTGTTTCGGCAACGAGTTGGAGGTCATCGCGGTATAAGGTTATATCCAATGCCCCAATGGGAATCTTCTCCTTCTCACACTCAGCAATCTCCGCTCCGATACGCTGGGCAAGAATATCACCACGCCGTTTTATACCGATGAGGGCTAAATCTTTTGTCCCTTTATTTCTTTCCACAATCTCGCGGGCAATTCGGGTGATGATTCGTTTTATATCGGTTGCCTGGAGGATTTTTTTCATAACCGGTTTCAATTATAAACAAAATTCACTCAAAGTCAAGCTCTCCTTTAATGAGCAATGCTGAGTCCTCTCCATATTTTTTATATTTTGTAAAGAAACTATAAAACTCATGGGATTTGTAAGGGTATTCAATGATTTAGCGTTGGATAGTTTTGTAGGGCAAGGCTTTAGCGATTCTCTCTCGGGTGGTAACCGGTAGAATGGTAGGCGCAGGCTTTAGACTGCGGAGAAATGTTTTTAAATCTTAGGGTATCTCGCACCCTGAAGGGTGGGGCTCTAATAATTCAGTGTCATAAAAATAACTTGACAAAAAGTGGAGTGGGCTGACTGAGCAATGACCTTGACTTTAAGGAAAAATTTGGTATATTTAATGGTATGAAAAAATGGTTTGGTTTGATTTTTCTTTTTCTCATCTTTTGCAATAAACTTCCATTAGGTGAAGAGGAAATAAGTGTCCGGGGCAATTTTACAGCCCAAACCTTGAATCTCCCCCTTTATGTCTCATTTACCGAATCCAAAGTCATCCCCCTTGGTGCTGCACAAAATTTAATAATCGGTAAGGATCAAAAATATCAAGCTCGCACCCTGTTGAAGTTTAATTTTACCGACACCACCTATCAGGGGCTGGATCAGATAAAACTCGTTTTATACAAAAACAAAAATTTCCGCAATGATACAATAATGTTCAGTATCCATGTCCTGACGAGTGAGTTTGTGGAAACCGAGGCAACCTGGTATAAAAGAGATAACACGGAGTTATGGACCAATCCCGGCGGTGATTTTGAACCGGAGTCTTTAAGAATGGGACTGGTAAAAGGGGATTCCGTCATTGTCTATTTTAACTATCTTGACCTGGGACGAATCCGCCAGGGTAAAGGAATAATTCTGGTGCCCACTGACACCGGGTTCTTTTTTTTCTATTCCCGAGAATCCAATCGCCCACCGCGTTTTCTTTTGGTTAAGAATGGAGTAATCACCACTATCCCTCTCCAGGCTGATTGCCATATTGTAAAGATTGACACCCTGCCCCCTTATTGGGAAGACTGGCTGGGAAGCGGGGTCTCTTTTCGCAATTATGTAAAATTTGTTTATGACACACTCCTCAATGATACCAAAGCCCTGTATGGCGAATTGACCTTCCGGGCAAGCGACCATTATGGAAGGCGTGATACAATTGAAATTGGTGTAAAATATCTTCTCAAACCCTTCACCGGATTTGATACTGAACTCAGTCCGCCGATTGCTTTAAAAAAATTTGCATTAAGTGATACCCTCTTCACTCTGGACATAGTCCAGTATGTGCAGCGCATCATCGCCCATCCCGATTCCAACTTCGGGTTGTTCTTGTATCTCTCGCCGGAAAATTATGAGATCGCGAACATTAGACTTGTGACCGGTTCCCATCATTTGAAGGTGGGATACATCAAACCGCCTGAAGAACGATGATTTTGATTCTAACCATCTGGTTTAAGAGGTGGAAATGAATCTCATTTTATTTGGGCTCTTTACTGCCTCGATCTTCTCCATTGAAGGACTGGGACAAGAACGCGCAATCCTTGTCCGACCCTTCTTAGGAAAGATGAATCGCGCCCGGATTGAATTTTCTTTAAAACCGGAATGGAATATCATCAACAAAGACCAGGATATCCGGAGCATCTTCTGGACCAATCCATTTTTCTTTAATATGAAAATTCCAGTGGTTAAAGATATGATAATTTCTCTGGGAAGTGAAGAGCGTTTCAATCAATCATTTGACATCTATGCCCACAATGAGGATCTTGATATGTATGTACAGGGCAGGGGCGGGATTGAAGAGTTGTATCTCCAGTTAAATGGAACCTTTAAGTTTGCCGAAATTTTCTGCCGGGCTTCTTATCTTTATGGCAGTTCTCGGGAGATATGGCGTTATACCAGTGCGGGTTATTCCATCGCTGATACATTTTTGTATAGAAATAAGGGTGAAACTTTCCGTGCCGGAGTAAAGGTTTCAATTTTTGGAATTTACTATGAAGGCCTCGGGCAGGTACTTATCTCCAAATCTATTGATACCACCTATCAACTTCCCCAGGTCTTAGGTATGGGTGTGGAATATGGACTTAAAGATTGGGAATTTGCCCTGCTTTTTGAACACACATTTACCACCATGTATAATCCGACCAATCGTTTCCGACTGAATGTGAATAGAATGCCGTTTGGTTTATATTATACTTTCAATCCCTGGTATATAAAGGGTATCACCGAGCATCAAATAGGATTTTCCATGCCGATAGGATTGAAGGATTTCGGGGTGGTCTATCTTATTCCGGAATTAGGGGTAAGATCAAAAGGTCCGCTGCGAGAATTCACCTTTACTCCCGAATTAAAATTAGTGCTGGAAGAAGTATTTGGCCGCCGGAAAAAGTAACACGGCTTTATGAAACCCAAAATTTTGTTGCTTGATGACGAAGAAAGTCTCATAAAATGGCTCTCCTTCGCCCTCCAGGAGCATGGCTTTGAAGTATTTGCCACTACCGAAGCACGCATTGCCCTGAACCAGTTAAAATCCGAAAAATTTGATTGTGTAATCAGTGATATCCGGATGCCGGGCATGGATGGTTTTCAATTTTTAAAGAATGTCCGTCTTCTTTATCCCCATCTCCCGGTGATTTTCATAACCGCTTATGGTTCTATGGAATCGGTAATAAATGCCCTGAGAGATGGAGCGAGTGATTATATTTTGAAACCATTTGGAATTGATGAAATCATTAATCGGATAAAGGCAAACTTAAAAAAAGAACGCGAAAGACCGGCGGAGATTATCGGTGAAAGCAAGGTGATGAAAAATATCTTAAATCTTGTAAATAAGATCGCCCAGACTGATACGACGGTTTTGATCATGGGTGAATCAGGCACCGGCAAGGAATTGATCGCCCGGGAAATCCACCGCCGGTCAAAGCGGGCGAATTATAATTTTGTCACCATCTCCTGTGCTGCACTCCCGGAAACTCTCTTGGAGAGCGAATTATTTGGCTACCGCAAGGGTGCATTTACTGGTGCCACGACCGATAAAGATGGACTCTTCCTGGTGGCTCACAAAGGTAGTTTCTTTCTTGATGAAATTGGGGATGCTCCACCCTCAATCCAGATGAAGATTCTCCGTTTGCTGGAAGAGAGAGAAATTGTGCCCCTGGGTGCAACAAAACCAATAAAGGTCGATGTTCGACTCATCGCTGCAACGAATAAGGACCTCTATGAAGAAGTCAAACAGGGCCGTTTTCGTGAGGACCTATTTTACCGGTTGAATGTAATCCCCATCACTTTGCCACCTTTGCGGCAGCGCAAAGAGGACATCCCCTTGCTCGCTGAATACTTTTTGAAGTCGATATGTGAAAAGGAAAATTTGGGCGAGAAGAAATTATTAAAGTCCACAATTGAATCCTTACAAAACTATTCCTGGCCCGGTAATGTCCGGGAATTGAAACATATCATTGAACGGGCGGCGATACTTGCCGATTCCTATTATATCAAACCAGAACATATCAACCTTCCCGGCATAAAAATTGAACCATTAAAGAAACTGGAAGATATTGAAATAAAAAAGGCGCTGAAGGAATGCAAAGGGAATATATCCGAGGCTGCGAAGAGATTGGGCATAAGCCGTGCGACACTGTATCGAAAACTAAAAACCCTGGATAAAGCAAGGGACGAAAAAGATAAACCATAACCCCGAACATTTTTATAAACCCTTACGAGACTTAAGTGTCGCAAAATGAGACAGAAAATACAGAATGAGACTTTTACAATAAAAAAATTATTGAAATTTCAAAAGTTTTTGGAATGAATGCGGGCACGAATTTTGCATATATTACTAGTAGAAGCAATAAAACGGATTAAGGGCTTCGGTCCCGAGATCTAAGGTCTTTGAAACTATTGACAATCCTCACTTGGTGATTATAATGTTACGAGGATTGTCAGAATGTTATCAAACGGGCTTTCTGGTCTAACGCGCCGGATTTGAAGAAACTTCTGTCTGGATGTGCCCCAAAGCCCGAAAAATTAAAAGGTTGAAAAATCTTCAACCTTGAAATAGGGTTGCGCAAGCAACCATGCACATTCTGGGGCACGAGAAGAGGTCAGGTCAAGTGGTCCAAAGAACCACTGACCAAACAATGTTTACGCCGTTCATAGCTACGGCGTGAAACAGGAGGTAAATCATGAGAAAGGGTTTCACCCTCATTGAGTTGATGGTCGTGGTCGTGATCATCGGTATTCTTGCTGCGATTGCTATTCCGAACTTTATGGCAATGCAGCAAAGAGCCAAGGAATCATCCCTAAAGAATAATATGCATACCCTCCAGACTGCAGTGGAAGATTTAAACACCCGGGGTGCTGATGCCTATCCCGCGGATTTAAACACCACCGTTATCCAGATCAATACTGCTTATCCGACAAACGGACCGGATGCCAATATGTGTGTTGCCGAGAATACAAGGCCTAACCCAACCTACGGCAACAACTCAATCCTTCCTGACAATGTTAAGAATCCATTCTATCCTTCAAACGATGCAGTAAATAACGGAGTATACACTGGCTATACCCATTCAAATACGAACATTGGTGTTAGTTTTTATGCCAATGACCCGGGTAATACTGTTGGAAACGCTGCAGCAACATATATCATCTACGGCGATGGTGCTAAAGGTATATTGCCTCTGATTCTGAGTCCGGGTGTGGCAAAATAATAATCCTCAAATAAATCATTAAGCTAAGGGCTGGAAGGTCATTTATTTCCAGCCCTTTTTATCTTTCATGGTAAATAGCAGATTATTTTTGCTAATTCTTTTGACCACATTTATGTGCCATAAAGAGGATAAAATACTCCCTAATCCTGAATTTGCAACACCGCAAAAGACTATCATGACTTACTGGAGATATCTCAATGCCAGAGATTACAAAAATGCCTTATCCTGTTTTGTCGATTTCAACGAAACCAATTTCGATTCAACCTCAATCTTTAAGATACCACCGGGTATCGAATCTCTCGCAGTAGACACTTTTTTATCTTGCAAAAATTTCGGGAAAAAAGAAGCCATTTTAACCTATCGAGTCAAATTTTACTCCCAGCGAAACCAAACCTGGAAATCCTTTACTACGGGCGACCGGCTTATTTTGACTCCTGGGGGATGGAAAATAAAAGATGTCATCACCCACCGTTAAATTTATCATATTATTACTAATTCTACTCACTGCTCTGGCGGTAAGGATTTTGCCCGACTTGGGTAAAAAAATTGAGACGGGAATCTTATTCGTCACCCCTGATCCATTCTATCATGCTCGCCGGACCGAAATTTTGGTAAAACATTTCCCCCATTTCGAAAATTTTGATTATTATATCTCCTACCCTACTGGAGCATATTGTATCTGGCCACCACTCTATGATTATTTAATTGCAGGGTTTATCTGGTTGATCTTTAAGGGGCAACCAACGACTGCCCAGCTCGAATGGACATGTGCACTTTATCCAGTCTTTTATGGATTAGTATTTATCTTTCTCACTTACCTAATAGCCAGAAAATTGTTCAACGAAACAATCGCCCTCTTTGCCACCTATTTTACCAGCCTGATGCCCGGATTGTTGGCCTGGTCACAACTTGGATATAATGACCATCATATTGTTGAAGCCCTTTCCTTGCTTTTGCTTTTCGGGATTTTGGTTAGTAATTTAAAAACCTCAAAACGGTCGATCTTTCTTGGATTTGCCATGGGATTTGCCTTGCTCTCCTGGCAGGGTTCAATCCTTTTTTGTGGATTAGTATTTCTAATCCTTTTTCTTTTTGAAGATGAACTTCCGGCATTCTGGTCATTCTTCCTGGTGATTCTGGCAATTTTACCTTTCAGTCTCAATAATTATTATATTGGTGGTTATTTTAGCTATCGTGGACTCTCTTTGCTCCACATCGTTCTATTAGGGTATGCAATGATGGTTTTACTTCTCAAATATTTTGTGCGACGCCGAGAAGTCGCGATCTCCATCATGTTGGGTGGTATCATTATTATTACCTTTTTTCTGCTCTATTTCAAGTATCCATCACTCACTGCCGGACTAAATTTCATCTTCAAAAAAAATCCCTGGCATAAGACGATCATTGAATTCCAGCCGATGTATGAAATGGCAGAAATTTTGGTGCCACAGCGGATTCATATCTATTTTGGCCGCGGATATTACTTCTGGCCCATTATGTTGGGAGTTTTTATTTTAAATGGTTTAAGAAAGAGCAATTCAATCACCATATCCCGAAGAGCCATATCCTATTTTACTATTTTCACAATCTTTGCCGGTGTGATGTCTCTTTTTACTTTACGTTACACACCCTGGTTTGTCCCGTTTTATGCCATGCTCTTTTCTTATTTTCTCTATGAGGTATATAAATTCTTCAAAGGGAAATTTATCAAAGGAGAAATCTGGGGTATCATCATTGTGCTCCTGTTGACCCTGGTAAATTTCAAAGATATTCTTATTTCTTATCTTTCCCATCCCACCACCGATCAACAAGTGCACCCATTCATCCCCCAGATAAATGCCTGTTACTGGCTCCGCGATTCCACCGAGATCACCAGTTATTACTCAACACCGATCAAGCGTCCAGAATATGGTGTGATGTGTTTCTGGGATGAGGGTCACTATATTGTATATCTGGCAAAACGTCCTGTGACTGCTTCAAATTTTGGGGATGATGTTCCTAACTTTAATTTGACCAACATGTATTACCTTACAGAGACAGAAAAAGCAGCCAATGAAATCATCGAAGGACTAAACTGTAAATACATCCATGTCATAAAGCCACATCGGGTTTTGTATTTATCGACTAAATACTTGGGAATGGATGTCAAAAAATATTTAAACCTCTATTATGTAAAAAGAGGATCCTACATTGAGACGATAATGGAACCCAATGAGCAGGCAGTTTCAACCACGATCATGAGACTCTTTGTATTCTATGGCAGCGGTTTTTATCATGGCGGACGATATTATGAACCTTATCGTCATTATCAGCTCCGATATTTTTCGCCTGATATAATGATCTATAAATATGTGAAAGGCGCGGTAATAACTGGGCAATTAAAAAACCATAAAAGTGTGGTATATTCACATGATGTTAAAGTCGGTCGATTGGTTTTTACATACCGGGACTCGGTCACAGTGGACTCGGCCGGTCATTTTTACCTGATAACGCCCTATCCGGGCGATTCCGCAGCACCACATTATCTTAAATTGGGCAACAAAAAAATCAAATTTTTTGTCAGCGCTCACGAGGTAGAGAATGGGGACACAATTAAATTAGACCATTCGTTAAAATTTTGAATTTCTTAAATTTATCTTAGTTTCTTATAATACCATGTGGAAAATGCTTTCCCGTTTTTTAAAATATAACGGTCTCCATGTGGTTCCCTGGGCAATGAATCGATTATTCCATATGTCACTAATTCATTAAGAGAGAAAGGTGCCCGACCAAATCTTTCTACGAATTCGTCAATTTTTCTATTAAGATACTCAATATCCAGCTCCATCTTTGCCTCCTGGATGTAAATCTCGGCAATCTTTTTCTCTTCGGGATTTTTCGCATTATTATATAAATCAATCCATAAAGCAAGGGCTGTTCTTGTATCACGTAATCTTTTGAGGGCAATATAAGCGGCCCATCTTTTGGGCATATCCGTCGCTGTAGGTTTACTTGCCGAAATACGTAAATATGCTAAAGCTTTTTTGTAATCTCTTAAAAAAACATAATTTATAAATCCGTAAATGAATGGTGTCCGCCATTCATTGTAATCCGCCTGCATCCCCTTTTTTAGTAGGGCGAATGCTTGGTCAGGGCGGTTGGCATCATGGGTGAGCATCAGGGCACCCAGCGTATAGGCGTGGACGAAATATGGGTCAAGGGTGGTCAGGATATCAAGGATATGGTGCATCAGGTCAAAACGGGCGTCGGTCATCCGGTGTTCGCCATAATATTGAATGAAGCGCAACCAGACCAGATCTGCCAGGGGCACATAAAAGCCCAAAGAGAGTGCTTTAACCGCTAAACCAGAAGGGAAATACATCAACTCGCCGATTAATTCATGGTGGGTCTTCTTTAAATCAATCCGGTAAGAAAAGTTTACGATGAGGAGAAGTAATAAAATGATTAGCACCAGATTCCTAACCATTGGTTGATTATTTTATTCCCTCATTTAAATTCCCGCTGTTCAAAGATTAAAACCGCCAGATAAAGAAGAAAAATTGTGTAAATCAATCCGTAGCAGAGTGAAAATAACAACTGGTCCGTATATATCGGTAATTTGTGGACCAATTCCAAACGAAGATTGAAATTTTCCAGATTAGGCAAAATATAATAAAACCCATAGGCAAGGTATTTCAATGCCGGAACCTTTACCGTATCGGCAAATAGTTTCAAATCCGGGCTTGCATGGCCGATGACATAAAATATCACGCCCATTATTGAGGTCAAAGTGGCAGAAGAGAACGATGAAAATAGCAACAGAATCCCCAAAAGCACCATAATCTCAATGAGCGAAAATGGGAGATTGAGCAGGATAGAAAGATCAAACCTTCCTTCATAAACCAAGATCACGAGTTGATGGATCAGTGCCATCGCTCCGGCTAATAGCGCAATCAATAAGAAAAGCCCGAGGAATTTACCCAAGATTATTTCACTCCGCTTCACCGGCTTGGCGATGACCGTATAAATCGTTCGTTTTTCAATATCTTTATGAATCAGGGTGGAACCAATGATGATCACCACTAAAATTCCGAAGAGCGAAGCGACTGCCATGCCAAAGTCGCGCAGGAGTTTGGGCGACTCGCCCAGGGCAAATGGCTCTAAGAACATGGAAACCACGATGAGCAAGATGCTGAAGATAATTAATAAAAGCATTATCCGCTGCCGGAGGGCCTCTTTGAAGGTATTCTCCAGTATCGCCATCACCCGATTAATCATTCCTGACCTCCGGTTCCAATTCGTTTATCTCCCGGCTTTGTTTTGTTCCCTTGACCTGTTCAAAGAACCATTCCTCAAGGGTTATCTCATCGGTCCGGGTGCCTTTTTTCAGAAGTTCATTCAGGGGTCCAACCTGCATGATTCTGCCCTCAATAATTATCCCAATCCGGTCACACACCGCCTCAGCATCGGGTAAGATATGGGAAGAGAAAAAGATCGTCTTTCCCTGCTTTTTTAATTCCAAAATCAGATCTTTTATCTCCTTTCTGCCAATCGGGTCCAAACCGGTCAATGGCTCATCCAGAATCAACAGATCCGGATTTCCCACCAGTGCCTGGGCAATGCCAATCCGCTGGAGCATACCCCGGGAATATTTTCTCAAAGGTAAATCTGCAGCCTTTTTCAAACCAACCCGGTCCAGCAAATCCCACAGCCGATTTTTGTCTGTATATTCGTTGCAAAGCAGGGAATGGATTTTTAAAAACTCATAACCACTCAGATGTTCATAAAAGTAAGGAGACTCAGGTAAGAACCCAATCCGCTTTTTCGCCTCTAGGGAATTGGGCGGATAACCAAATATTTCTATCTTTCCCCGGTCCGGTTTTATCAAGCCGGTTATGGATTTAATCGTCGTCGTCTTACCTGCCCCATTCGGTCCCAGGAAGCCAAAGACCTCACCCTTATAGACTTCAAAAGAAATCCCTTTTAATATCTCCTTTTTCTTTTCCCAGAAATGGATTTTGAAGGAACGATATAAATCTTCCACTCTTAAAGCAATCTCCATAATAAAGATTATATAAAAAAATAAAATTTTGTAAAGAATGTTAAATACTGAGTACTCCTCACTTTTAATCTTCGGTTGGACATAACTTTTTGAAACAAAAAAGCCACGGGTATTTGGATAAATCCAGCTTATCCAATAATTCTAAACCCAATCGGAAACTGCTTAACAATTTCTTTTTCCCATTTTTAACCATAGAAACCAAATCAA
>JBDRWD010000044.1 GCA_039802205.1 candidate division WOR-3 bacterium | reverse complement strand
AGGACCCACAGGAGGTCAAGACGCAGATTCATCAGGCACTGAGTGAACTGGGGATTATCCTGTTGAATACCCATCCCTACGCACCTTATCAGAAAGGTAAGGTTGAACGGTTTGCCGGTTTCTTACAGGCACGGTTACCGATTGAATTTAGAATTCATAATATTACTACTATTGAGGCGGCGAATGATTATCTGGAGCGTTATCTGGATAAGCTCAGCGCAAGTTGGGTTCATCATACTACCGGGATGACCCCGGATGAGCGGTTTAAAAATACCTGTTTTAAGCCTTTACCAAGGGATTTAGATCTGGATCAGATTTTCTGCTTAAGGGAGAAAAGGAAGGTTAAAAAAGATAATACCTTTACCTATCAGGGTCAGACCTTCCAATTGACCAATTTTGATTATCGTGCCTACTGGGGAAATGTGGAGATTGAATTGCGAATTATTCCTGAAAAACAGATTAGTGTTTATTACCAGGGAAGACTTATTCAGAAATTTCATTGCAATGGTAAGCAGTAGTTGACATGAGAAAAGAATTAAATATCATAAGGGGACATCTCGCTTTGAAATTAAGGGGACATTTTACCTTTGGAATAACAGACAAAAACCTTGTCCTATGAAAGGTAAGATCGCCAAAACTTTTACGATAATTAGATGATTGATTATCTTTACAAATTTTGCCTATTGGTTCCATTGTACTAAAGCAAAACATTCTATAAAAATGAGAAGAGGACTCAGGTTTTTTATCTGTTGATTTTTTTGACAGGTTGATTATAATCCGTTATGGCTGAAAATACTTTAGGTTGTTTAAAAATAAATTTCCAATCCACAGTACCACCGCCCCCTTCGAAAAGAGAATTTATGTTGTGGATTGGCCCAGTAATGATGACCGTAGCATTAGGACTCGGGACAAGTGAAGTAATTCTCTATCCTCATCTAACTTCTCGTTTTGGGGTGGGCTGGCTTGGGCTTATGGTTTTAACGCTTTTTATCCAAACCGTCTGGGCACAGGAATTGGCGCGTTGGACTGTGGTATCAGGCGAACATGCTATGCAAGGTAACTCCCGCATCCTCACCTTTCCCATAGCGACTATCACTATTAGTCTGTTTATGTTTTTGGCATTTATGCTTCCCGCGTGGGCAACTGCTGCAGCATCAGCCCTCCGTGAGATCATAAACTGGCCTGCGGATGTGCGCAGCGGAACTGTTTTCTGGGCATATGTTACATTTATAATCGTATTTTTAGTAACTTTTGCTTCCCGGGTTGCCCGCAAGTATATTGAACACATTGCCACTTGGACTACAATCTCTGCCTGGATCATATTAATAATTGCGGCTGTGCTGGCAATAAAGCCGGAAACAATTACGCGTATGCTGCAGAGCCTCTTTTTATGGCAGGTTCCTAAAGATATGGACTGGTGGGTATTAGGTTCCACAATCGCCTGGGTAGGTGCTGGTCCCACTCTTATCTGGTATACATATTGGATGCGGGACGCCGGGTGGGGTATGGCTGGATATGTGGAGTCAATACCTGGGTGGTTCGGCAAATCCGCCAATCCTGCAAGCATCGGTAATATCCCTGAGAAAAATGGGGAAAATCTTGCTCGGCTTAAAACATGGATAAAACGCTCCCATTTTGTTTTGTGGATTGGCTATTTTGTTGGTAGTCTTTTCACCATCTTCATCTTCGTTGGCCTCTCCGATTCCATTTTACGTCCAGCTGGACTCATCCCCAAAGGTTTTGATGTTGTGAAATATCAAGCAAATTTCTTTGCAGTTCCGCTGGGTAAAATTGGCTTGACCGTATTTCTCTTAATGGCATGGCTCCTTTTTTTTAATACTCAACTCACTACTGCGGAAGCCCTTGTTCGCCAGAATGCGGATATTACCTGGAATATATCCGAAAAAGTGCGCAGGTTCTACAAGTATGACATAAAAGGCGTTTATTTTCTTTGGTGGTTCATCTACCTTATAATCTCGTTTTTATTGATCGCCATTCAATACTTTGTAAAAGATGCCAATCCCTTTGCTTATGTCACTACCGCTGCGATGCTTTCTTTTATTAGTCTGCTTTGTTCAATGGTCGCAACCTTCATTGGGACATTCATTCTCTATCGTCATCCAGTGATTATCAAAACAAAACCACATTTCTTCTGGGTTATCATTCTGGGTGTTGGCTCCATTCTCCATGCCTATATCGTTGTTCGGGCAATTGGATACTTTTTCGGTTTTTGGCGATAGGAGGTATGATGTGGTTCGCTTTTTTATTATTTCTGCAATGGGGAAATGAAGAAATTGAAAACAAATACTTCTGCCCAACCCCTGGGAGATATTATCCTCTGGCGGAATCCCTCCATTCTTTTGATGTTTTAAAATACCACCTTGACCTTTTTGTACCCATGACATCCCGTGCTCTTCAAGGTGTAAATCGCATCAAATGTAAAAGCAATACCAATGGTTTGAATTTTGTTACCTTACATTCCTATAGTCTTACGATTGATTCAGTGAAAGTAAACAATATCAATGCCACATACTCAACTGCAAACGAAACTCTCCATATCAATCTTCCCCAGCAATTTAATTATGGTGATTCCTTTAATATCGCAGTTTATTATCATGGCTCCTGGAGTGTGACGAGTTCCCAGACCGGGTTTTGCTACTGGCCCAAAAATTATAATAGTAATACCCTTCATTCACTTGCCTATACCCTCGGTGAGCCCTGGGATGCAAGAAGATGGATGCCCTGTTATGATGAACCATTTGATAAGGCTGACCAGGGATGTATTATAAGTGTCACTGCGCCCGATACCTTTGTCGTCTGTGCCAATGGGCAATTGATAAATGTTGTAAATAATCCTAATAATACTAAAACTTGGACTTATGAAGAGACAAGTCCGATTACTACATATCTTATGCATTTCGGTGTTTCAAGGTTTGCTAAATGGTCCCAATGGTATCATGACCCGGATGGTGATTCAATTGAAATCAGGCACTTTATCTGGTCCCAGGATTCAACTCAGTCGGTAATTGCATTCCAGCATCTTCCGGATGCAATGTATCTATTTGACTCTCTTTATGGTGATTATCCGTTCAGCCGTTATGGACAGGATGCAGTATACCCCTTTGCCTGGGGCGGAATGGAACATCAAACTCAGACCACAATCCATCGCTGGTGGATAATAAACAGCTCGGAAAACGGAATGGCGCACGAACTCTCCCATCAATGGTGGGGTGATATGGTCACCTGTGTTGATTTCCGGGATATCTGGCTCAATGAAGGATTTGCTACATACAGCGATGCAAATTATAACTGGTATCGTTTTGGCTATAATAATTTTATTACTACGATGAAGAATCGGGCAAATGATTATTTTACAGCTGATGCCCAGTCGCGCCATCCTATCTACAATCCACCATTAAGCCAACTATTTGACTGGGGACATACCTATTGCAAGGCATCCTGGGTTGTCCATATGCTCAGATACTTGAATCAAGAACAATTTTTCAATGCCCTGGCCGTCTATCGTGATTCATTTGAATATGGCTGTGCCAGCACCGAAGATTTAAAACGGATATTCAATCAGGTCTATGGGACAGATCTAACTTGGTTCTTTGATGAATGGGTCTATGGACAGGGTTATCCAATTTATAATATTTACTGGAGCTGTACACCCTCAGGTAGTAATTATCAATTTGTTGCAAATATTCATCAGGTTCAAACGAACGCCCCGCCGGTCTTTCACATGCCCGTCCAGATTAAATTATTTATGGGAAATGCCGACACATTATTGAATATTCCAGTCACAGGTTCACCCACACATATTGAATTGCTCGTAAGCCACAATGTCGATTCAATCAGATTTGACCCGAATACCTGGATTCTTTGTAAATCGTATATCTATACTGGTATTGAAGAAATGTCAAAAGAAAATCTTGATAACAAAATTTTGTTGCAATCCAATCCAATGCGGGAATTAAGATTTGACTACACAATAAATACAAAGGCATATGTGCAATTTAAAATCTATGATGCTACAGGAAGAATCATAAAGGCATCAGAACCTCAAATGAAACAATCAGGTTATCATAAAATCCATATCAAAGGTCTACCTGCAGGAGTTTATTTTGTAAAAATGGTCGTGAATTCTGAAAAGGGTTTTGTCTTTGAGGAAGCAAAAAAGATTGTGATTGTTAATTAGCGAAAATTATTCTATCAAATACCCAAGGAGTCCTCTGCCGATTGCGACTTCAGGTATTTCCTTTATTCGTACTTTGAAATCGTAGCGCCAATCGTTCTCAAATTGAGAGAAACTGAATACCCCTTCCCAGCAATGGAGATTTCTTGTTAATGTAAGACTGTAATCAACAAATTTTTTTAATTCATAGTCATATCTTCCACTATAGGAAACAGCCCAGTTCTGGGTTGGCTTTATCTCGCCATTAAAACTGACCTGATATTTTCCACCTTTTGAATAAGTTTGATTGATACTTATCTTGAAATTTTCCATACTTATTGATGTCCCCTGGTCTATGGTATAAGTGTATTCTTTTGTATACAGATTATACGAGCCACTCAAGCGGGTGCTGAATCCAGTTATCGGTTTGGGAAATGGATTTAAGGGTAGATTGATAGAATAGTTTACTGGTGAAATTGTATCATTTATTAAATTATAGCCACTGTTCAAAGAAATTTGCGCAAAATTTTTCTTTTCGTTTTTTTCGCCAACCTTTGCTTCAAATTCCTGATTTATGCCAAAACCGATATTATGTGAATACGCATAACCTGGAATACCATATACGGCTGGAAATCTGCCGAATTTAAAATCTGGTGTATAATTATAGGAAATACCCGGCGTCACCTTATGGAGGATTCCTTTTATCCCCAGAATATCTACACTGAACACGCGATATAAATTTGTGCTGGCATTGGTGAAGAATGAATAACCAAGTCGCGACGGATATTTATTGCCAGCAGTATCTTCATTAAATACTGCAAAATCAAGATCAAGACCCGGTGAGATTGAGAAAAGGTCAAAGATATTCTGTTTGAAAGAGGGACTTGTATGGATATTTGCACCGCCTGCCTCTGTTTTTTCCCGGGGATAAAATTTTCGGTCATAACTGATATGTCCGGATAGAGAATAAGTGAGAAAAGAGAATAATTGTCGTGAGGGGGTTGTAATCGTGTAGTAAGGAATCTTTTCAAAAGTGGTGGTATCACCAAAATCGACTTTTCTCTCAAGAGTGATGCTGTTTCTAATCTCACCAAAATCACGATTAAGAGTTGCTTGGGAGGCGATTTCTCTGTCCACCCAGATGATTGTAGTCTCGGCATAGTCAGAGCGGTATCTGTTATCACTCATATATTTCACATCACAATTGAAATTAGAGCCAAAAAGAAAATATGGCGAGTTATTTCTCGCTTCAATGCTGTATCTTGTTAGTCTCGTATCAATCTCTTTTATGTAATTGATATGAAAATTTCCTGCAGAATAGGGACTGTAATCCCATACACCTTCCAGGTGGGGCATCACCCCTTTCTTTTCCATCGCGTCAATCTGGAAGGTGAGATCGGCATAATCAGAAATGACATAATAATAAGCAAAACCCCTGATAAATTTTCCATAGGCACGCGAATTTCCCGCCTTGAACGGCAGCAATCCTGATTTTCTTTTTGATGATATCGGCACGAACCAGAAAGGCGCGGCAATGACCGGCATATCATATATGTAGAGATAAATCGGTCGGGCAATGACCATATCGCCTAAAAAAACTTTCATCCTTGGTGCATAGAAATAATAATGGGGTGGTGAATCGCTGCAAGTAGTATATTTACCATGATAAGCATTAACAACTTTTTCTTCTACCCAGTAAATCTTTTTACCTTCAATAAAGCCTTTCTGAATCTGGGTTTTACCAGTATCCATCATCGCCTTTTTTGTCTCAAGATTGTATTTTAAATGTGTCCCTTTTATAGAATCATTCACCTGTCTTAAATGACATAAGCCAAATGCCTCAAGTATTTTCTTATCTATGTAGTAATATGCACTATCCGAGAATAATTGGATGTCACGATATGAGATATACGCCGAATCGTTCAAAATTACAATTGCACTATCAAGGTTATAATTTATTATCTTTGCTGCATAGTTAACAACATTTAAACTATCCGCACGGAGTGTATCATTATTTAATTGGAGTAAAAGAAAAAAAACCATTTATTTTAAGCACTGACTCTTTAATCCTAACATCACAATACTTTACCCAAGGTTATTCTTTCAGGATTTCTTTATAACTATCAAGCACAACCTTGTAATACTTCATTGCCTGTTCCTCATCACCCAGAGACCGATAGATATCAGCCAGACCTTCGTTGATTGCAATCAGCGTTTCTAAATCGGCTACCTCCTTCGCGCGCCGGCACAATTCCAGTGCCTGTTGATAATAACTAATTGCCGACTCATAACCACCCTTTTTTATAGCCACGCGGGTCGACTTCAAAAGGTATTCCATACCACGCTTGTAATCTTCTGCCTTCAGGTAATGGAACAATGCATATTCCTCATACCCTTCGCGGCGCCGGTAATAATCGGCGAGCCGAGCGTGACGGTTGTTTTTATCTGGCACCAGGTCATAAATCCCCTGATGAAGGATGGGCGATGAGAAAACATATTTCTCATTAACCTTTTTCAAATAATTATGCACAACGAGATGGTTCAGTTGTTCTTCAATGTTCTCTACCATCGGTAAATCCTGGGGGTCGATTTCATAGCCCAGAATCGCCAGGGCATACAGCAACTCCCTGTTTTCATCGAGTAATTCTAAACGGCGTTTGATGATTGTACGATAGTCACTGAAGGGTAAGCTAAAACTCATTAATGGACTTTCTCCAGTGTATAATGTATAGAAATATTCAATTTGCTCTTCGGAAAATAGTTCCAGGTACTGGGCAACATGAAAGATCGTAGTGGCGGGTAAATTTATTTTTTCGCCGATTTGATTATATAAATATTCCTCAATTTGACTACGGTCAATCTCCAACAATTCAAATTCTTTGATACCTTTTAAATTCACCTGTGCACGATTAGAGGTAAATATGAAAATAACATCCTCATCCCCGAGTTTGGAAATAAAATGCTGAATAAAGGTAAGGGAGGAAGGATCCAAATTTTCAATATCTTCAACGATAATCACTATTGGTTTTAAGTGCGAAAGATGCCCGACAACCTCACAGATGGTATCAATTGTCAATTCAACCCGGGCTCTCGGTTCCATTTTTTTCAGTATGGTATCTTCTTCCCCCAGGTTTAAGAAATCGAGTAAGGTCAAATAGCTTGTGCCGATGTCCCTTATGCCTATCGCCTTTAGTTTTTCAGTGATCGTCTTCTGCTTTTCTTCAAGGGTCATGTTACCCTTAATCCCAAACAATTGGGTTACAAGGTCATTCACCGGCTTTAAGGTAATATGCGATAAATAAGGTGGGGCGATCGTCCTAAAAACTTCCCGTTCTCCCTCTAATTCTTTCACCACCTGATCAATAAACACACTCTTGCCGGTTCCATCAGGAGCAAAGACCAATGCTGCCTTAGTAACACTGAGGAGACGGTGCAAGGCTTCCTGCATTAGGGTGCGGGGTATCATCTGGCACATGGAATGCACAGAAGGAAATTTCTCCACCCCCTTCAATCCATCAATTCGACAGACCAAAATTTCCGATTTCATCCCTTCAATCGTGAGCATCCCTAGGGAGGTAATATCAAAATCCTCTATTACTGCCGGTTCAATATCCGAGGAGATTAATACTTCACCAATGTTGGCAATGCGTGCTAAACCTTTGGCAATGCCGAGATACTGGGAAACTCCAAAGCGAATTTCCGGAAATAGTTCGCGCAATTTGAAGAGGCAATTTATTATATTTATATCTTCGTTGGCAATAACCACAAGATGCTTCTCGGCATGTTCAAGCTTTGACCCGAATTTTTTTAAATTTTCAATTAGTTTACAGAAGGGCTTTTTCTTCAAGTCCCGAATAAGAATCCCAATATAATACATAATTTTAACTCCTAATTTTAAAAGGTTTTTTTAACAAGTTCTTGAGCGGGAAAAACTTGAACTCCTCATTTTGGTTCATCGTCGCAATGACAATTTCAGGCACAAACTCACTCAAAACCTGAAGACAGGCACCGCAAGGGATGATGAAATCATGTTGGGGTGAATAGAGTAGAAGCAGTGAGAAGTCCTTCGCCCCCTCAGAGAGAGCCTTAAAAAGAGCCACCCGTTCGGCACAGATGGTCAAAGAATATGAACCGTTTTCGATATTGACCCCGGTATAAACTTTCCCGTCCCTGCTATAAAGTAATGCACTCACCTGGATTTTCGAATATGGAGCATAAGCAAATTTTGCAGTCTCTTTTAACTTCTTAATCAAAGTCTTTGCTACCTTCATCGACTTTTTATGCCATTAAAAGCTCAAGAAAATCCTCCCCATTTTTCAGACCGTTGACTTGAAGATAGCGTGCAATCGTCTGTGCCATATCGGAGAAGGAGGCTCTTATTCCAAGATTTTTACCGGTCTTTTCAGGGTGATAAACAACGATGGGCACATATTCCCTCGAATGGTCGGTCGAGGGAGTGGTGGGATCATTGCCGTGGTCAGCGGTGATAAATAACATGTCAGAACGAGTAAGGACACTTACGATTCTCTCAATTCCCTGGTCCATCTCCTCGAGGCCCCGGGCAAAATTCACGATATCGTTCCGATGTCCCCAGTCCATATCAAACTGGACAAAATTAGCAACGATGAGACCATCACTTACAGTCCTTAAAGATTCCATAACTAAATTGATACATTCAAGATTATTCACTGAATGGAAGGACTTGGTATAGCCCTGATGGGCAAAAATATCATCCACTTTGCCAATCGCTATTACTTCTAACCCTTTTTCTTTTACTCGATCCAGAAGGGTGGGCTCCGGAGGACGCAATGAAAAATCCTTGCGTTCTTTAGTGCGAAAAAAATTGGGCGGTGTTCCAGCAAAGGGTCGAGCGATCACCCTTGCTACACCATGTTCACCTTGCAATAAATCCCGGGCCACTTTACAAAAATGATAAAGTTCATCCAGACTGAAAACTTCAATATGGCAGGCAATTTGGAAGACACTGTCTGCCGATGTATACACAATTGGCATCTTTTTTCTGATATGCTCCTCCCCGAGTGTCTTGATAATTTCTGTCCCGGAAGCTGGATAATTACCAAGAGTTTTATAACCGATGCGCCTTTCAAACTCTTTTATGATCTCATCAGGAAAACCGTGCGGATAAGTGGGAAATGGTTTTTTTACTATCACCCCCATCAATTCCCAGTGACCGGTTGTAGAATCCTTACCTGGTGATTTCTCAGCCATCTTGCCAAAACTCGCGCGGGGTTTGGTTATTTTTTTTACACCATCAATATCAATTATATTCCCTAGACCCAGTGTTTCTAAAAAGGGTAATTTTAATCCCCCTACAGCCCGGGAAAGATTGCCCAATGTATTGCTGCCCTGATCATTATATTTATCCGCATCCGGCAACTCACCTACACCCACTCCATCAAGGATTAAAACAATTGCCCTTGCCATTGGATTATTATATACATAATTAAGTTTTTGTAAAGAGAAGATTGCAAGAACGGCTTGACGCCAAACTAAGAACGAATATAATAGGAGATGAAGAAAGCAGTCATTGCCCTTGGTGGAAATGCGATATCGAGTACCGGCCGGGATGATATTCACGTTCAATTCGCTAATACCCGAAAAAGTTTGGAGGTAGTTGTAGAATTGATAAAACAGGGTTACAATCTTGCCATCACCCACGGTAATGGTCCCCAGGTAGGTAATGCCCTTTTAAGGGTAGAAAGAACTGCCCAGGAGATTCCTGCCTTACCTTTGGGCGTCATCGTCGCCGATACGGAAGGTGGTATGGGTTATATGATTGAGCAGAGCCTCCAGAATAAATTAAAAAAATTAGGGATTGAACGGGATGTGGTGACGATTGTGACCCAGGTAATCGTTGATGCTAATGATCCCTCAATCATCAATCCGACAAAATTTGTCGGACCATTTTATAATGAGAAACAGGCAAAAAAACTTGCCGAACTTTTTGGATGGGTAATAAAAGAGGACCCGGGACGTGGTTATCGGCGGGTTGTGCCTTCTCCTAAACCACTGAAGATTGTTAATTGCCGGATAATAAAGCAGTTGGTAGACCAGGGAGTGGTCGTCATTGCGGCTGGCGGTGGTGGTATCCCAGTTTATATTGAAATTGATGGAACCTATGAGGGCATTGATGGAGTAATTGATAAAGACCTCGCTTCCGCAGTTCTGGCAATAGATATCAAGGCGCAAGTCCTGGCAATCCTAACTGCGGTTGATTATGTTTATCTCAATTACAAAAAACCCGACCAAAAAAGATTAGAAAAGATTACACTCAGTGAGGCAAAGAGATATCTTCAGGAAGGGCATTTTCCTCCGGGGAGCATGGGCCCGAAAATTGAGGCTGGCATTAAATTCCTTGAAGCCGGAGGTAGTGAAGTCATCATAACTTCACTGGAAAATGCGAAAAAGGCTTTTTTGGGAGATTTTGGAACTAAAATTGTTCCTGATTAGTTTTTAAAACCTCCAGATTGGACGATAGGTCGCAGCGAGAATACCACCAGCAATTGCCCCAATTATGATGTTTATCACAAACATCACTATGATTGCCACAATCATATAACCGATCACCTTCTCCTTTGGTGTGGACATCATCACGGGCATGCCCAGGTACATAAGGTAAAGTCCATAAAGAGAAATCAACATGACCAATACACCTAAAACCGGAATGATATAAAGTACTCCCGCAACAAAATAAGGGGTCATGGAATATACCGCAAGTTTGAAGGCATTGGTGGGATTAGGAGCAGAATCAAAAGAAGGTGCCAGGGCATTTATTACAATCCCTTCAATGTAAAGCCCAACGAGCGTTAGTATAAACCAGACTATTGCCCAAACCAACGCCGAGACCAAAGGATATCGAACAAAGCCGAACATTCCAAAATTAACCCCGATCAAAATATATCCTAAAAAACCAAATATCGCTGGAATCAATGCCAGTGGTGCGGCGTAGCCTGTAAGGACCTGGGCAATGGTCGTCGGTTCACCTTTAATTTTTTCCCATTCCACCTTAGGACTGAAGAGTATCCCCTTGATGCGCTCAATCATTTAACCTCCTTTAATGAGAAATTATATATAAAATCGCATACAAGTCAATATGAATGATATCCACTTTGTGAAATTATTAGGCACGCAAAAGGGTGCGAAATACCCTGGGATTTAAAAACATTTATCCGCAGGCTAAAGCCTGCGTCTACCATTTTACCGGTTACCACCTGACACTTCAGGTTGGCATTTTTTATTTATGCAAGGCTAAAGCCCTGCCCGACAATTGGTTGATTGATTATCTTTAAAAATCTTGCCTACAGGCCTCATCGTTTCCAAATAAAACATTCGATAAAAATGTGGAGAAGACTCAGGAATGAAATGTAACAGGAGCAATCCCAAAGCTGAATTCTACAACGCTGAAATCTAAAATCTCAAACCTATCCCCAATTTTCCAGGTTCTACTTCCAAGCCAAATCCGGACTCTTGCTTGAATATTGCCACATTGACTACCGAAACAAGCCGGTTGATGATCAGGAAGCCCGTAATAAAAGAAGCCCGGCGCAAATTTTCGCGGGCAGCTTTTCGTCTCTCCCAGTAAATATTTCTATTGTCCAGCGCATCCCATTCCCAAGAATCCTCACCGAAATAACCGTTTTCTTTAATGTATTCCTGTTGTCTTACCGGATCATCAGGATAATATTGACTCGCCTCATGTTCTATCAGCAAATTATATTCATCCGAGGAATTAAAATCTTCAAGATTATCAAAATATTCCTTATCCTTGCGTAGAGGATTGGCACCAGCATGTTCAAAGGCAAAAATCCGCGATGATTTTTCCAGTTTAACTCCAAAATAATTGAAGGTGTAATAAGAGGTCCATAATGTTCCTTCAATGATGAAGAATGTCCGGGCTTCATTCTTCTTCTGCAGAATCCATTCACCCCAACCCGGCATTATTGCCGAGGCAAGGATCGGATTCATACCTTGAAATAATATTAGTCCTAACCCTAAAAACACCTTACCCCCTTGTTACTTCAGCACGGCAAATTTCTTAAATTTCACTTCTTTTTTATTCTTATTCTTCGCTTCAATGCGCAAGATATATACACCATTAGATTGATTTTTAAAATTAAAATAGCATTCGTTATATTCATTCGGTGTCGTGTCATATACCTTCATACCACCAATTCTATGTCCGGTAATATCCAAGATATCAACCTTCACTTCAGCATTCTGATAAAGAAAGAAACGCACTGTTCCTTTTCCTTTCACCGGTGATGGATAAATATAAAAAGAACCAATAAGGTCTGAAGATTGTGAAATTTCGAAATAAACACCCCTATACAATCCCCAGTTTTTATTTGAATTCATATAACCACTCCAGGAAGCAGTTCTACCCGGGAAATCCCAAATATAAATCTTTCCAGAATCGCTACCACAGGCAAGTTCTAAATCACCATCAAAATCAATATCTGCTACAAACCCGGGCGAAGAAAATCCACCATCACCGAACAATGGTGAAAATGCAAATTCATGATTGCGATTATAAATAATCTTCAATTGTCCCGAACTTAAACTATCTTTGGGTCCAAGACCGAAGACAATTTCTTCTCTACTGATTGTATCAAGTTCGGCAATAACGAGTGGATATAAAATCTTTGCATCTGTATTCAGCGGAAAATCATTTTCAATTGTGCCATTACGATTGAAGACATAAAGGGTCTTGCTACTATTGGGTGAGATAATTTCAAGATAGCCATCCTTATCAATATCCGCGAGCGCCGGTGTATAATAAAAGACAGTATCAATCCAGGTTTCAAATTTCTGTTCTAAGGTATCTGAACCATAGATATAAAAAGTTCCATAGCCATTCACAATTACCGCTTCAAGCTTACCATCTCGGTCTATATCACCCACTACTGGTGATGAATATGTGAGCATATTATGCTGGGATTCAGTATATTCCTTTACTACGCCGTCTTTATTTATAAGCCAGAATCTGCCATCTGCACCAAGGACACCAATGGTTCTATTAGTCTCATCAAAAACACAGGGTGTGGAATAAATCCAGGAATTGAGATAAATCGGGAAGTTTGCAATATTTGTTCCATCACTATTCAGACAATATAGTTTTCTATCCTCGGAACCAAATATTATTTCAAGTTTATTATCGCCATTTATATCAAACAATAAAGGCGCACCAAGAATTATGCCATCGGTCCTGAATGGAAAGTTTGTTAATGGTGTAAGAGTAATTCCATCCAAAACCCGTAAATTAAATCCTGAGCCAAATACAATATCTTCAGCACCGTCATTGTTTATATCACCGATTGCGGTAAATGTGGTGATTGTATCAACCATTGCTGAGCGATAAGGAGTGCCGTCATGGTTATAAACATAGATATGTCCATAACGGGTTGTCGCAACTATTTCCATATCGCCATTACCATCAAGGTCGCCGTAATTCAAGGAATGAATCGTTTTCCGCACCGGCAGGGAAACCGGAAATCCTTTTTGATAGATATCAAAATTAACTGAAAAGCTCATCAAGGTATCAAGTTTTGAAAAAATCTCTATATTCAAAAGTGATTTACCAAAATAACTATCAGAATTGGGGTTGGTAAATGAACCGAATTTGCGGTTAGATTTATTAGAATCATCAACAAAAAATAAATCATACTTGGAACCATAATATTCAAGTGTATCAAAATACACATAGGCATCAAAATGCTGGATACCATCGGCTTCTTCCACATCAATGCCTTTATGTTTCGGATCAATCTGGATTGTATTGGAGCCGTAATTTGCATATATCACATTATCATCAATATGCCAGATTAAAATTCCGCTTCCTGGTAAAAAGAAATCAAACTCGCCATGTTCCACATAAACTGGAACACCATCTTCAACATCAATAACGATGGTATCTTTTTGTTTAATATCCTGCTGACGGTTTTCAATCAAAAAGAATTCTGTGGGCGAAATTGGAATCTTTACCATCGTCTTTTGGGCAATCCCAAATTGGGTAGTATCTACTGCTGAAGCCCGCAGGGTCAAAAGACTTTCAGGATGGTCTACCACCACTGGCTCAACCCAAACTGGGTCATTTGTATAATGTCCAAAAAAGTACCTTGTCCAGGCACCCAGATTTGCGGGGATTGAACCTTCCGGCACACCAGCATCCGGCATTCCAACCCAACCACCGGTCCCCATCAGATCAAATGCACCAACGCCGTTTGACCAGCCGCTAACATCATACAAGTCAGGTAAACCAAGAACATGACCGAATTCATGGACTGTGGTTCCAAGTGCACCAGCCATGTACCAGTCAACCCTTGCCATCTCTGATAAACAACATATCGGGCATTGAATTGTATCCGTCCCATTATTGGCAATAATATAGGGTACGCCAAGATAATATTCCAGTGCGCCAGGGGGAATGGTCGCCGCCGGGATATCGCGGAATCTCAAAAAATTAACGCTCGTTTGCAGCATCGTTCCGGCATGGAACACAATAATTGCATCATAATCGGAAAAATCAACGGTCTCGTCTTGGTCCGCAGCGGCAATTGCATCGGCAACCAACCGGACCATGCCCATCTCCATGGCATAAGTATTAAAATAGACAAACCCCGTCCGGGGATCAAAGTGATCATATCCACTGTAATAAGCCATCTTATGCGGCAATTGATAACACTCGGTTGGACGGTCGGGTTTTACCGTATATGTTATATTGCAATGACCAAATGAATTAGCTCTATAGTAATTGCGCAAAAAATCCATCTGTCTTTCAAAATATTTTTTGGTATGGGGTGGGTCATAAAAAAGGCCATCTGATGGTGAGCCAAATCCTTTAAGGTCCATCTTACCATTTCCCGTAGTCAAAGAATCGTTGTCCTCAACAAACTCTGCCCTTAAAACAAGTATGCGCAGATTCTGCATTCTTGCGCCTAATTTGGGACGTGGCAGGCCAAATTCTTTAAAGAAATGGGTTGTCTTTAACATCTGGGGTGATTTTGTTTCAATCCCTTTTGAACTGACAAGGTTAATTTTTATATTGGATTGTGGAAGTGGAGGTGGATTATAGTTTTTATTTCTCGTTATCACCACCTTCTCTGCCCCGCAGAGACTCAATAAAAATAAAATTGTAAGAATTGGACGCAAATTGACCTCCATAGCCTTAAAGTATACCTATTTTCTCGTATAAGTCAATATCAGACAATAATTAAGAATTTCTATAGGAACGCTCCCAGCCGTGATACTTACAAAAAAGCGAAGCACTTTTTCAGTCCGGGTCGGTGATCTTTCTTTATATTATTGCCATCTATATCCATAATCCATAAGACCATTCCACCATTAGTGTCATCATATCCAGAGAAGACTATCTCTTTGCCATCAGGCGACCAACACGGTTCGATTCCCTGAGTTATTATTTTTTGTTCCACTACCAGCGTATCAATTAAATAAATATATGCATCTTTCTCATTTTCTCCCTCAGTATACCCATCGCAATAGATGATTTTTGAGCCATCAGGTGAGAACCTCGGGCTTCGGATATTTTTATTTTCAATGATAGTTTTAATAATATTCCCATTTGTGTCAGCAATGCATAGATTAAAGCCATTGCAAAATAGAAATCTATCACCAGATGGGTGCCAATCCGGGTATAGACCGCAGACAAGATATTTTCTATAACTTCCAGTAATGTCGGTAAGATAAATACCAGAGCCAGCCGGTGTAATTGAATCAGGCGGAGTACTACAATAAAGAATTCTTGAACCATCAGGAGAAACAACCGGATAAAATGAGAATGTATCTATCAATATTCTCATGATTTTTCCATTCTTTGCATCAACTTTATAGATACCTTCATAGATTATCCATCTACTGTCCTTTGTCCAATCAAGTTCGGAAAAGGTGTGAACCAAAATTTGTTCTTTTCCAGTATTTAAATCCAATAATTTGATTCCCACATCACCAAGGATTGAATAATCTAATTCATCTGGTTTAAGTGTATCAAGGAGATCTTCTTTAATCATACGACAAAAAGCAATATAATTTCCATCCGGTGACCAGGCAGGATTTGTGTCATACCTCAAAGAAGTTTCATCTCTGTGGCAATAACAGATTAACATTATAAGGCTGTAAAGCTTTATAAATCTTGATTTTGTAATAAATTTGTAGATTTTCTCCTTCATTTCTGAGATAATAAGCAGCATCTAAAATTTTAATCTTATTCCAATCAGTGGCAATCTGGGCATCATATAGTATGCCTTACGCATTGTCCAATCTTGGTTATATAAATAACCCTGAATATTACGATGATTGGTGACATTTAAAATTGCGAGGTAGATTTCACCAGAAAATCCTAAAAAGGAAATCTGCCTTTGTATTTCAATATCAATCCGCTGATAAGATGGTAGGCTCGTTCGCTTTGGGGCATAAACCGGTACCCATCTTTCAAATTCCCATTTTCTGCCAATGACTTCATAATAATAATTTCCGGTGGCAAGATGAACTCGCGCGCTGGCGCCAAGTTTTTTTGTTATCTTTCGGTAAACCACCAAATTAAGTCTATGCTCATTATTGGGTTTTTCGGGGTCTTCAAAATCATAGGGTGCTGGACGGCGTACCAATAAGAAACCATAAGAGAGCCACCAAAAACTATTATCTTGAGCACGTTTAATCATCAATTCGTATCCTGTAGCCTCACCCTTCCCTTTCGTTTCAAACCAGTTATTACCCATTCTAATCAGATTGTGATATTTTTTTCGATAATACTCAACCCTAACTGTATAATATTTAATGAAGGAGTAATCCAAGCCTAAATTCAGACATTGAGCATAGATGGGCTCGGGGTTATGTAATTCATATTCCAAAGGCGGAGTTTGAAAGTGATAACCCCAACCAGCATAAAGCCGGGGATTTTGGTCATAAATAAGTCTCAGGCGCGGTGAGAAATTTGGTTTTTCAATCACCGGAAACCAATCCACCCTTTGCCCGAATTCAGCGATTAATGGTTCTAATGTAAAGAACTGTTCGGACAAGTATATAAACTTATAGTTATCAAATGTATCAACTTCCAATGAGTAATCAAACAATTTTAATCCGTATAATAAGTCTTCGACCTTCTGTCCCTGGTGTATAAATTTGAATTTACCGTAACCACCCCCGGTTTCAAATTTTAGAATATTGAAATCAAATTGCCCAGCACAATTCAAGCCGTATTTCTCTTTCAATATCTTCTCGCTCGTGCGGGCATTTTCAAATTGAGGGATTGCGCCAAAAAGCTCGCGCTCCATATCCGTATAAAATGTGGAAATTGAAACTTTTGCATTATCAGTTACTGTCCAATTCCAGTCTGCCCCCAGGGTATTCCCTGAACCTCCAACTTTTAATTCTAGGGCTTCGCTGGCAAAAGAAGTCGTTATATTCATCCCCTCTCTACTCTTTAAACCCAAAATACCAAATTCACCAAACTTGGTATAAAGAAGAATTTTACCCTGATGGTCAATATAATAAGGTAGTATCACATCTTTTAAAATTCCTATATTCTTTAGCAAAAGGTCCAGGTAGTTCCTTTTGGACGAAAAAATGAAAGAGCAGGTGGTATTAACCGGGCACAGATAAAGATACTTCGCTTCTAATAAATCAAGACTCAAGTTTCCACTGATCAACCTTGCGGGCTTCTTTGATTTGATATTCAGGACCGAAGAAATTGCATCCCCATGACGGGCAGGAAATACACCGCTGTAAAGTTCTACTTCTTCAACTAAATCCGTATTAAATGCGGAACCTACTCCAAAATAATGGTAGGGCGCAATGACTTCAAGATTATCGTAATAAATCGCATTTTCATATAACTCGCCACCTCGCATATATATCAATCCCAGATAATCCGAAGGGGTGCTTACGCCGGGTAAGGTTTGGATGGCTTTAAAGATATCTTTTATTAGCCCCGGAATTATTTGAATCTCTTCTGGGTTTGAAACCCCGATTGTGCTTTCAAAATTCTTTTTCTCAATTACCGCAATCGGCTCCAAGGGTATGGGAATAATTTGGAGCCCGATACTTAATGAGAAATGCTCAAAGTTCTTTAAGTCAATGTTAAGAGTATCTTCCTTAAATCCCACATGGCTGGTGATGATTGTATAACTATCCGGATGCAATCCTTCAATAAAAAACTTTCCCGTAGAATCGGAGATGAATGTCTGGTTCAACTCTACCAAATAAATGTGTGCCGCGAGTGGTTCGCCCGTATCAATATTAAAGACTTTACCAGAAATTGATACTGCAAAAAGGTAAAGAAAAAGATTCATTTTGGTATCTCTTTTATCTCAATAATATTTAGATAAGGTGATAAAACATAAATATAATTTTTATCAATCATTCCGTATGTGAAATTCCCCTGGAGGCTGATCGTTTCGCAGACACAGGGTGTTTCAGGATAAGTGAGGTTAAGAAGGTGGAGGAAACCATTACCCATGAGGAGTCCTTGTTTTCCCTTGACAAATAGATAATTTGCGGCATTGGGGAAAGACAAAGATGCTCCAACCAAAAGATTGATTTCCGAATCCCATTTGTAATTAAAAAGTGTATTCATCTCGGACAGGAAATAAATATAATCATCACTTACCGCAAACATTTTTACCGGCAATATTTCATCTTTACAAGAATGAGTAATTATTTCGGGGGAATTTTTATTCCCTATGTTTAATATCAAAAAATCAACAGCCAGATTTGGTAGTATTGCTTCCAAAAGAATAAATGCAAAATCTCCTTCAATTTCAAAATCCTGAATCTTTTTGGCAAATTTAATTTCACTCAATTTTTTTGGTTCTTTTTTATTAGTGATATCAATAATATAGAATGTGCTATCACCGATTATGTAGGCATAATCTCCTGAAATTTCAATAAGTTGTGCACCACCAGGTAGCGACAGTTCTCCGTATAGAAATGGCGTTTCGCCCTGGAAGTTTATTATTTCCAACCCGAAAGAAGGTATTGCTAAAAATCCATATTCATTTTCCACTTTAAAATCATTTACCGTTCCATTTCGGATATATCTACACATATAATGGCAGGAATCAATAGAAATGGTATATTTTTCTATTTTTGAAGCAGAATAACCTATATCAAGAAAGTAGCCGAACCGGTCGGTTATGACAAATTTATCAGCGGCAATTGGATAAATACCCAGCCATTGGAGATAAATTCCATTTGCATCTTCATAAGGCGATTCAAATTCAAATTTAATACAGGCAATAAAGATAAAAAAAATAAAAATCAATCTTTTCAATCTTTTATTCATATTTTATAACATAAAATGCTTGTTCAGTAAGATAGATAAAGTTTCCATCGGTACCGATTAAACCTCCACAATATTTTATCGTCGCAAGGTATTGTGGGTTTGAAATGTTGCTGACATCGTAAATACAAAGTACATTAATCTGATACTGGTAATCGTAAGTAGAAAAAAATAAATATCTGCCGGATGCTGATATTGTATATGCTGATTTATCAATAGTTGTGACCAGAATTGGATTTAATGGTTCAGTAATATCATAAACCCAGACCTTATTACCAGCAATGAAGCAATAGTTTTCGGAGAACCACAGTGAAGAAGCAGTCCCTGGTAAATGTCTGGTTGAAATATTGTTGGTGGTTAATTCAATTATATACAATATAAC
The DNA here is from genome assembly GCA_039802205.1 of candidate division WOR-3 bacterium. NCBI lineage: Bacteria > Pseudomonadati > Caldifarciminota > Caldifarciminota bacterium. Next base: position 2,580 of record JBDRWD010000044.1, on the reverse strand, counting down.
AGCATCCAATATAAATAAATAATTATCTTTAACATCAATCAGACTTCCCGAACAGGAGAATGAATCAACTATATACAATGAATCAGGATCCACCGCATTTATTTTATAAGTTTGAGCCCATGTTGTTGCGTATATAAAATTTCCCCACAGGACAAGGTCACGTGCCGAATACGGTAAAGTGAGGTAGCGCTTAGGTAGTGGTGATGAAACGTTGTGCATGTCATATTCGCCCAGCTTATACCCACCAATGGCATAAAGATTGTATTCTTTTATAGCAATTTTTGAAAATTGGGAAATGGTATCTGAATAAAAGCAAACCATCTGTGGATTTGATGGATTAGTAATATCAATCACATATAATCCGGGAAGGTGAGCGATAAAAGCGTAATTTAGATGTAATATCATATCATCATTATAATGCGGAATAGAAAGGGTACCAACTGCCGGGAATCGGACCCTGAATCTATTCACCTTTGACCATTCTCCCCAATCCGTTTCATTATATTTTGCCCGCACACGCCAATAATAAGTTGAATCGCCAAAGAGTTTTACAGGAAGATAAATACAGTATGAGGTTATGCATGAAAAAGACGGCGCACCATTGAAATCCGAGTTGGTATTTACCTGCAATTCAAAGGTAATATCACCACCATAAAAAGGATTCAAAGAATCTTCTTTTAAATCCCATTGAAAAAAAGGCGGGTTGTCCATGAAGATCGAATTATCTTCGGGGTATAGCAATTCGGGAGGTGGTGGGAGATTCGCTGGGTCATGAGGATTGAAAAATTTTTTATGTTCACAACCAAAAATGATTATTACCAGCACGATTTTAACATACCGAAACATATCTTTCCCTTTTGGTAATTTATATCTAATTCAAATTCTTTGGGCTCATTGAGCAAAAAAATCGTGCTGAGGGAAAAGTTGATCACAGCGAACCCGAAGGAAATATCGCGGACTTTTTCATAGAATTGGGTTATTTTCCGATATCTGAGACAATCTTCAGGCGCAGTAGCATTTTGATATTTATCATAAAAATGCTCACTCCCAATATCGGCGGCGATGGCCACAATACTGGTAGTAAATCCCATAATTCCAAATAACTTAGCCTTTCCCGCCTCGGCACCATTTAAAAGGAGAAAGATAATGAAGGAAATTTTTATTTTTCCTCCCGCCATTGGAAAAAGCTTACACATTTTTTATAAACAGTCAAGAGCCGATTTCACTGATTTTCGAAACTTATATCCGCCATACTTAAAAGAATTGTGGATTTTCAACATTTTGATTCCATTTTTTATCTTTCTTCTAATTCTTACTCTCAGAGAATTAAAACTCCTATTACCTATCAAAAAAGAGAAAAAACTGGATTCCGGTTCCATTTAAATTATCCTTTGCAATTGACAATTGAGGGATGCTATATAAAATAATAGTTAGTATAAAGGAGGCTTAATATGAAAGAAGGCCAATCGAATGAGGAACTTTTTGCTGTTATGGACGAAGCCGCCCAACAGGCAAAAGAGGAATTTAACCAGCTACCCGATGAAATCAAAAGAGCTTTTGCCCAGTGGATGAGAAAATGGTATCTCAAGGCTGGTTACCGACGCCTGGGCCGTATTGTGGTTGCCTATGCAAAGACGTTAGAAAAAGGCAAGGAGGAATGAAAAATGATCTTTGATGATATGGAGGATTCGGAGAAGGGTCCTTTTTGCAAACCTTTCGGACAGCTCTTTTATGATAACCTCGAAAAGATGCCTTCTTTCCAGTTGATTGAAACCTACCTTTCTTTTCTCCTTGATGCCCAGGATAAAATCCAAAAGGCAATCAACATTCTGGAAGGGGCACTGAAAAAAGGACTGGAAAGGTTAAAAGAGATCGAAAATCCAAACGAATTGCAGTTTTATTTTGGTAAGATTACCTCAGCTCGGGGCGCGATTGAGAAAGAGATCGAACGACTATCAAACAATCGAAGGGATCTGGAGAATTTGATTTCCGAATATTCGGAAAAGGGCATTTTCAATGTTCCCTTGAAGGAATTCATGCTCGCCTTTGATGCCGAATATCCAATAAAAGTAGAAAAGAAACATGTTGATAGTGATGAGTGCTATCTCACAGAGATCAAGGCTGTCGACCTGATCGGCAGTACGGGATTTGAACATATAAATCGGATGATGACTGGTTATATTTTGAAAAAACTACTCCACAAGAACAAATAGCCACGATGCCCTGGTTCCTTTACACATTTTTATAATAGGGACAATAAGACCTATGGGCAAAATTGTTAAGGGCACCAGGTAATTTTAGTTTCGGAAAAGGCTCTGGCTGATGTCTCCTCGTAGGGTAGGGCTTTAGACTTGCAAAAATAAAAGATGAAAACCTTAAGGTTTACCCCACACTGATAATTGGTATTTAAATCAACGGAGGTTTTTTCTCTACGGCTCGTAGCGCATATAGCCAGTTTAGGGGTGAAAGATAAATTGAAAAAAGCGGAGAGGACCAGCAAAATGCCCTGAGTCCTCCTCACTTTTTAAGATTCGGTTGGGCATAATTTTTTGAAATGAAAAAGCCACGGATATTTGGATA
>JBDRWD010000043.1 GCA_039802205.1 candidate division WOR-3 bacterium | reverse complement strand
AAATTTGTTACCGCTAAATCTATAAATGTAAATAATTCTAAAATTACCTGGAATGGAAATGACAATAACGGAAGAAAATTACCTGCGGGTATCTATGTCCTAAGAATAAACGATGGAAATCGGATTGTAACTCAGAAGGCGGTATTGTTGCAGTAAAATAATCAGAAATAAACTTTAGCCCCTCTTATGATAAGAGGGGCTTTGTTTTTTTTATTATTGACATTTTATAAATTTTTGTTATAATCTTAAAATTTTTTATGGGGCAGTAGCTCAGTTGGGAGAGCGTCTCGTTCGCAGCGAGAAGGTCGCCAGTTCGAATCTGGTCTGCTCCATTTAAAAAGGGAAGAAAATGATCATACCAAAAAGGGTCTTTTTAACCAAAGGGGTCGGAAAGCATAAGGAAAAGCTGGCAAGTTTTGAATCGGCATTGAGGGATGCCGGGATTGCCCCCTTTAATATTGTCCGGGTGTCCAGCATCCTACCTCCCGGAGCGAAACTCGTGTCCAAAACAAAAGGCTTACAATACCTCTCACCGGGCGAAATCGTTTACTGTGTGATATCAGAATGCAGTACCAACGAACCACACCGGTTGATTGCTGCCAGTATCGGCGTGGCAATTCCGGCTGATCGTAATCAATATGGTTATCTTTCCGAATACCATTCCTATGGTGAGACTGAAACGAAAGCCGGCGATAAAGCTGAAGACCTCGCTGCCCAGATGTTAGCTACGACCCTCGGGGTACCTTTTGATCCCGACACCAGTTATGATGAACGGAAAGAACTCTGGAAGATTTCGACCAAAATCGTTAAAACCATGAATATAACCCAGACAGCAATCGGCGATAAATACGGGCTCTGGACCACGGTAATTGCCGCGGCAGTTTTAGTCCCATAAGAACCACAATTGTAAAAATGATTGTTTTTTGGTTTCTGATCGCATATACGCTTCCAGGAGTTTTAACTCAAGGTGACGCAGTTTTTTACTATGATGCCTCTTCCCTGGGACTGGGAGGAAATACTACTGTTTTGGAAAACGGTCTCAATCCTGCCGGGATGTGTTTAGCAGATGCAATCAGTTTAAAATTAGGTTGGGTTTTCTTCGAATGTCGGGAGAAGAGAGGCTTGAGGGTTTATGATAACTATGGTAATAATATCGGGATAGCAACGATTGCGGTTAATCAAATCACCATCCTGGACTTGGCTCCATTCAGTATAATGATCCCGCTCAAAAACTTGAGATTCGGGGTTAAGTATTACAAACTTTATGATTTCGGTTATTCATTTCATCATGAATACCGTGACAATTTTTATCAACTTGTGAAGATTGTGGATGATTCTTATGCGGGTGGTGTAAAAGCGCTTTCTCCCGGTCTTGGGTTGAGTTATAAGTCTTTAAATATCGCAGTAGCACAGGACCTTATCTACGGTTCAGCAAAGAGGGAGATGCGGATATATTATCCTCATGGAGAGGATTCACTTAAAAAGGAGGAGTGGTTTTTTTCCACTACTACATCCCAATACGGATTGATACTTAATATTTCGTATCACTTTCGTCTGGGTTATTTCTTTGAAAAGAATTTTTCCGCATCGGTTCAAGACACCACCTTACTCTATCCGGCGGGTCATAACTTAGGTATTTACTTTCAGCCACCGTACCGTGTCCCCACAAAATTCGTTGCTGAATTAAATTATAAACTATGGAGGAAGCGGATACTTTCTTATAAATTTGGTGTCGAACATAGCCTTCTTTCCGATTATGCAGTGCGTTATGGATTTTGCTTGTTACCAGATTACAATCAGCCTGCGATTTGGACAACGAGTTTGACCTTGGGTGTGGGTGGCAATTTTAAAAATTACCATTTTGATTTTGGTTTCATGTTGAGTAAAAGGGATTATGCTAATACCGATTTTGGAGGGTTAGGGATTGCTGAGCGACAATTTTTTGATGAGACCCAAAACCACTTTGTGTTTTCTTTCGGATTTAAATTGTAATGCCAGTAGCGGTTCTGGTTATTTTACTTTATACTGCAATCCCCGAACATATTTATGTTCTTTATACTAATGATATTGAGGGTGCACTCCTTCCCACTACCGCCTGGTGGATAAATCCATACTTTCCACCGCCGATCGGCAACGCTGCTGCCGCGGCATCATTTATTCGAGAAAAGAAAAGGGAGGCGGATAGCCTAAATTATGGTTTTCTCTTGCTGGATACCGGGGATATGTTTGTGGGTTCTCCGATTGGTGAGTTTTCACGGGGTCAGGCCGTGGTTGATTATTTTAATTATTGCGGCTATAATCTTCTTTCGCCCGGCAACCATGACTATGATATGGGGGTCGAGGTTTTCAAAGAGATCGTGAAAAATGTTAACGCCCAATTCATCTGCAGTAATATTGTCTACGAAGACACCTGGGAGAATGTAGAGTATCTCAAACCTTATACCCTGATTAATTTTGGTGAGCTAAAAATTGGAGTTTTCGGTCTGATCACCGAGTACATGAAGGGAATGACTACTCCTGAACGATTCAAAAATCATGCAGTTTTACCCGAGATCGAAACTGCCCGGCGCTATGTAGATACATTAAAAAGTAAAGGGGTGGATTTGATATTTGCCATGACCGGCATTGGTTTACGTCACGATAAACGCCTCGCAGAAAATGTGCCCGGTATTGATGTAATATTTGGTTCCCATAGTGCCACCGCTTTAGAAGAACCTTATGAAGATTCTATAAACCACACCATCATCTGTCAGAATTACAGCCATCTTACCAGTATCGGATTTTTGGATTTAAAAATTGATAAAAAAACTAAAAAAATTGTTGGCTACCAGGGTGCATTGATAGATCTTTTGAGCGACGAAGTTGAACTTGATACGATTCTGTTACAGAGATTAAAAAATTGGGAGAGAGAAGTCCAGAAGGGTTTTGATGAGGTTATCGGTTATGCCCGCAGGGAGTTAACCCGGGCGGGGTTTGAAGAATCGCCCATGGGCAATTTGATTACCGATGCCATGCGCGTATATTTTAATGCGGATATCGCCATCCATAACTCCGGTGGGATAAGGGCAAATTTCCGGAAAGGTGAGATAACCTACCGGGATTGTTATTATGTAGACGCATTATCCAATACCGCAGTTTTGATGAGAGTGACTGGCGAACAGGTAAGGAAGATTTTGGAAGTTGGTGTTAATGGCCGGCATGCGATATTTCAGGTTTCGGGCATAAGATTTAAGTATGATTCAAGAAAACCAATCAATGAGCGAGTAATAGAAATCCGCAGGGAAGATGGAAGTCTGTTGGATCCGGAAAAAGAATATTTGCTGGTGACGAATTCTTTTCTCGCTGCTGGAGGCGGTGATTATGCAGTTTTTAAGGAGGGAAGGGATATTCAGGATACTTTCACTTATCTGCGCAACATCATCGCCGATTATGTAAGAAAAAATTCACCGGTTGATAAAGGTGTAGAAGGCAGAATTATTGATGTTTCTCGTAAATAGCCTGAATTAGATGCGTTTCACTAAATACTTGATTCTTTTTTCAATTCTTTTCCCTTTTTGTTTTGCCGGACAGGTTAAGATTGCAACCTATAATCTTTTAAACTTTCCCGATGCTATGGGTTACGAGCGATTAAAATACTTTCGGGTGGTGCTTGATTATTTGAAACCAGATATCCTTGCGGTTCAAGAGCTGACGAGTGAGCTGGGTATGGAATTATTCCGGGATTCGGTTCTTAATTACCAAAGCAATGATTTTTCCCTGGTCCCCTTTCACGATGGTCCCAGCACTGATAATGGTTTATTCTATCGGCGGTCAAAGGTTGAATTCATTGATGCTCTTTACATTCCTACAGTCAATCGGGATATTGCTCGTTACCGTATGAGAATGAAGGATTCCAATAATGAATTTTATATCTTCTCCGTCCATTTCAAGGCAGATGCGGAGTGTGAACTTATTCGTCTGCAGGAGGCAACACGCTTAAGGAGTCACCTTGATTCCCTACTTCCATCGATCAGCTACCTTGTCATGGGTGATTTTAATTTTTATGGTAATGAATCGGGTTATAATCGGCTCATTGATAGTATTGAGACAAGCCCACGGGGATTGCGGGACATACTTCATTTTTCGGGTGTTTGGCATGACAATTACTCATATGCCTATGCCCACACTCAATCCACTCGGATCGAAGAACTACCAGATGGGGGTGCTGGTGGTGGACTGGATGATCGTTTTGATCTTATCTTATGTTCGCCCGATCTTCTGGATACCTCGGGACTTTTCTTGCCTCCAGAATCATATGTGATTCTCGGCAACGATGGAAGACATTTTAATAAATCCGTTAATGGAGGTATCAATTACGCGGTCCCGAGTGATGTAGCAAGGGCTCTTTACTTCGCTTCTGACCATCTTCCAGTTTCGGTGATCATCCTCGATGGTTCCCATTATTTACCGATAGTTGAAGAACCAACGATTTATCCCAATCCAATGCGTACCCAGGCTCACATTAAGTTACCCCAATTTGAGGATTTTTGCAAGGCGCGGATAATAGTCACCAATGTTCGAGGAAGAAGGGTTTTAGAACTCGAAAGCATCAATCCCTATACGATTGCTTTAAGCAGTGAGCATTTAAATGTGGGGATATATTTTGTTCACATCCAGATTGAAACCAAGTATGGTTTGAAAAATTTTCACACAAAACTTGCGGTCATAAGATGATAGTGCTCATTTTGCTAATGTATTACATGACCAGTTCAGTAGAGCTAACTCCAGGAATCATGGGTAATGGTATGGGAGGCATGACGGTACTGATGGACGAAGGGATACCAGTCTTTCACAATCCGGCAATAAATCATCAAAAGATTTTTAATTTTATACTGGGCAAATGGTTTTACGGAATTAATAATTTTACTTTCGGGGTTACCTATCAGAAAAATGCCCTGGCACTTTATTATTTAAATTACGGAGAGATCCAGGGTTATGATGAGTATGGCACCGCGACCGGTCGATTTGCTCCCTATGATTTGAACATTGGGTATGCACGCCGGGTAGGAGCCTGGGGTTTTTGTCTAAAAAATTTTCAGACGCGAATTGATACAGTTTTCTACACTGGGATTGTGGGTGGGATCGGTTTATATTCAAACTTCTCCCGGTGCGCATTTGGTTTGAAGGTTGACAACATCGGTGCCGAATTAATCCATTACGCCGCTGTTCCTTTAATCTTTGGTATAGGGATTAGATATGCCTTATTTGAAGAGGCAGATATTTTCTTTGAAATAAAGGGTAAAGATCTTGAAATCGGAGCAGGTTTTTTGTATCAATATGGATATCTTAAACTCCTCTCTGGGATCCGATACATAAAGCCCCAGGATTATCTAAAACAGGACTTCTTAAAGGATTGTTTGCTTACCGGTGGAGTTATGGTCTCCGTGAATGAATATGAGATCGGGTATGTGCTAATCATGAGTTCTTTTTCCAGTGCACACCAATTAGGTATCAAGTTAACGCCGGAATAATTGTTTAAGAATTTGTAAGGCTTCTTTTATTTTTAGGACCTGACAGTAAAGATAGAAAATAGTCAGCGCCAAAAACCCAGTGCCGATCAGTATGAATATCTGAATGAACAGACCTGGGCGAAAATTTTCGCACAAATAATTAAATGTCATTATCCCCACACCGGAGCCGACTGTTGAACCCACGGTTATTAAAGAGACAAATTTAATTAGTCTATGTAGATCGATTTTAGTTATTCTTTTTTGGAGCAGGGAAAGCAACAATCCAAAGTTTATACCAGCAGAAATAGAAGTTGCCAGCGCGATACCGCGAAAACTCATTAGTTTCATCAATGAATAATTCAGAGCCACGTTAATGATAATCGTTCCCAGGCTTACATACATTGGGGTTTTTGAATCTTTACAAGCATAAAAGGCAGTTGCAACATTTCGGAGGCCAGAGGCAAAAGGCACACCGAGGATATAGAAAATCAATGCGGCCGCGGTTGCATCGGTATCCATGGGGATGAACTTTCCACGTTCATAGACAATCCGACAGATAGGATGTGCAAAAAAAGCCGTGAAGACAGAACTGAAGATGGTGAGAAGGAAAACAAGTTGGAAGGAACGGGTGAGGGTGGCTTGGAATTCTTCCCAATTTTTTTCCACAACGAGTTGAGAAAGGGAAGGAAGAGAAACAACCCCCACGGCAATTCCGAAAAGCCCCAGAGGGAGGTGCATAATCCGGAATGCATAATGGAGATAAGTCATACTTTTTTCTTCAAGGAATGAGACCATCAACGTATCCACCATCACATTAATTCGGGAACTCGCCAGTCCGATGGCAACGGGAATGAAAAGATAAAACACTTTTCTTAATGCCGGATCTTTTAAATTCAGGTAAACCTGATAACGAAAACCATTTTTAATCAAAGCAGGAATTTGAGAACCGAACTGGAGCAGACCCCCCACCAGCACTCCATAAGCCATGCCGAATATCGGGTCAATGCCCCGGTGGATTAATGATTGATAAACCATCAAGGGAACGAGAATGGAAAAGATATTAAACCAGGCCGGCGCAACTGCCGGCACAAAGAATTTGTTTTCGGTATTGAGATAGCTCATTGCCCAAGCCGCGAGGGCCACCATTAAGAGAAAGGGCATGATGAGTTGTGTGAGATGGACGGTGAGTTCGGTTTTTCCAGGTATTTTAGCAAAGCCAAAGGCGATAAGCCGCACCAGTTGAGGGGCAAAGACAATGAATAAGAGGGTAATAGAACCCACCACCAAGAGTAATACATTGAAGGTATTGCTGGCGAGACGATTTTGATTAATCTTGCCTTTGTTTTTCTCTTCAGTCAATACGGGTATGATGGCAGAAGAAAGGGTTGTTTCGGCAAACAGATCTCGTAATAAATCGAGGAGGCGGAAGGATGCCTGGAATGCATCAGTCGCCGTACTGGCACCGTAAAGATAAGCAAATACCATCTCTCTGAATAAACCGGTCACCCGACTGATGGCAGTGCCCAATGTGAAAGAACGGACGCCCCGGGTAATATCGGCCATTGTTCCATTATATTTATAAATGTTAGGGTGTCAATGAAAACAAAAAATCCCTTTAATTTTTAAACTGTGGTACACATCCTTCTTAATATTTTCGGACTTGAATGCGGTGGGAGAAGAAGGATTGCCTCTTATTGACACTCCCGCTAAAATATATAAAATATCCGCATGGATCTAGCAAAAGTGTTAAAGAAAGAAGAAATTGTTATCCTTGATGGTGCTACAGGTACCAATCTGTTGGATAAAGGTTTGCAACCAGGTGAAGCACCGGCAGTTTTGAATTTAAAAAATCCAGAGGCAGTATACGAATTGCAAAGAACCTATATAACCCACGGGAGTGATATTATACTTACCAATACCTTCAGTGCCAACCCAATAAATTTCAAGGGTGAAAAGTATAAAGAGATTATCAAACAAGGGGTAAGAATTGCCCGCCGTGCTGCAGGTAGCAAAAAACTTATTCTGGGTGATGTTGGTCCATTAGGACTTATGCTTAAACCTTACGGTGCAGATGAATTTGAAGAGGCATTCAAAATTTACTACGAGATTTTTAAAACTTTTTATAATATGGGGGTGAATGCTTTCTTTATTGAAACCTTTAATTCCTTTATGGAAGCCAAGGCTGCTTTTCTTGCTGGCCGTGAGTTTTCCGATAATCTTTTGGTGAGTTTCACTTTTGAAGGTAATTATCATACTCTCTTTGGCGATACACCCCAGTCAATTGCGATCACTTTTGAAAAACTTGGAGCAAAAGCGATCGGGGTAAACTGCACCGAACCGGAAACAGCGCTGGAGGTCCTAAAGCGAATGAGCCAGGTAACTTCCCTTCCGCTGATTGCAAAACCGAATGCGGGGAAGGTAAAAATCGTCGGTCAGAAGGTGGTGAATTCCATCACCGATCAGGAGCTGGCAGAATATTTTGACGGGTTCATCAGAGTGGGTTGCCGTCTGGTAGGTGGCTGTTGTGGCACAAGCCCGCGGTACATTAAAATTCTTGCGCACCGAAAAAAGGCTCTTCTTAGCTCAGAAGGATTCATGAAGAATTATAAAGCCAATAAACAAAAAGTTGAATTCTATCTCGCTACACCTCGCCGGTGGACGAAGATTGATGCTCACTCCCTCTTGGTTGTTGGGGAACGGTTAAATCCTTCCGGGCGAAAAAAATTGAAGGAGAGCCTTGTAAAAGGTGATTATACAATTTATGGTGCTGAGGCAAAAGCTCAGGAAGAAGGTGGAGCGGATGCACTGGACATAAATGCTTTTGTACCGGAATTGAATGAGGTCGAAACCCTGACCGGTTGTCTTTATGAGGTGATGAAAAATTCCTCACTGCCCCTATTTTTGGATACCCAGAATTACCTTGCAGCAGAGAAAGCCATGAGGACATATCCGGGTATCGGGGTGTATAACTCCATTCCTGCGCGGGTGAAGGAACTGAAAAGATTCCTTCCGCTGGCAAAAAAATTCGGTTTCAAAGTTGTTATATCCCTGGTGGGTAAGAAAATTCCTCGAAGTTTAAAAGAAAGACTGGAGAACGCTAAACGAGCGATCAGTATTGCCCGGAGGTTGGATTTTCCATTGAGGGACTTGATTTTTGATCCCCTGATTTTTTCTTTTGCCACCAATCCTGAGCAGATAAGGGAAACCCTCCGGGCAGTGGAGGTGTTAAACAGGAAAGGATTTTTGACCATTTTGGGTATTTCCAATGTTTCATATGGTTTGCCTGAACGTAGTTTATTGAACGCCGCCCTTCTCACCCTCGCGGTCCAGGCTGGAGTTAATTTTATTATAGCAAACCCGCTTGATGCCCGGGTGATGGAGGCGTATAAGGCAGCGCGGACGATTATCAAGGGCGAACTTGATGGGTATCTCAAATGGGCTCAGAATAAACCCCAGCAAGCACTGAATCTCACTCCGCAGAAAGCAGCAGGGTTTAAATCCAAAGCACGAATTTCCGAGGTGAATGAGGGTTTGATTAAAGCAATAATTGAGGGTGATTTAGAAAAAGCCCAGGTGGAAGCCCACATGCTCTTGGAGACCGGGATTCCACCCAAGAGACTGATTGATGATTATATTTTTAAAGCCATGAAAAGAGTAGGGGAGTATTATGAACAGGGTGTTTATTTCATTCCGGATTTACTTAAATCCGCTGAAGCTACCAGGACTGTGCTCACGCTGATAAAAGAGCATATTGCCCGGATTCCGAAGAAAGAAAAATTTGGAACAAAAAAACGGATAGTGCTCGCAACCGTGAAGGGTGATATTCATGACATAGGAAAGAATATCGTAGCGATGGTCTTTGAATCTGCAGGTTATGAGGTCATCGATTTGGGTAAGGATGTGGCAGCACAAAAAATTGTTGAAGCAGTGAAAAGATACAGACCAATAGCGGTGGGTTTGAGTGCCCTTTTGACGACGACAATGCCGGAAATGGGGAGGGTGATTAAATTATTGAGAAGCGAAGGATTGAATACACCGGTAATCATTGGTGGGCCGAATGTCAGTCCGGAATTCGCCCGTCAGATCGGTGCCTGTGCTGCGGTCAATAATGCCTTCGCTGGGCTGGAGGTGTTAAAACAACTTGATTAATTATGTTGCGCGATAGGTTGAAAGAAAAAAAAGTCCTGACTTTAGAAGTACTTTTGCCCAACAGCATTGATACGCAAAATATCCTTAATGAACTCAAACCCTTTAAGGATTATGTTGATGCTTTTAACATTCCTTCAAACCCGCTTGGTAAGTTAAGACCTGATGCGTTATGTTATGCCCACATTCTCCAGGAGAACCTGCACATTGAAACGATACCCCATTTCGTTGCCCGGCATTATACACTTTTATCTTTTGAAAGTCAATTACTTGGTGCCCGAGCATTGGGTATTGAGAATATTCTCTGTGTTACCGGTGATTCACCGGTTGAAGGTCGGAGTATGTTTGAACTGAACTCTGCCAAACTGCTCGAAGTAGCCCGAAACTTGCGTCAAGGACTCACCTCGGCGCGCAAGGCGATTACACCGATTGATTTCTGTCTCTGCACAAGTTTTAATCCCAATGTTCCAAATCTCCAGGGCGAATTCATAAAAGCTGCGGAAAAAATCAAATGTGGGGCAGAGGTATTTTTTACTCAGCCCGTATTCCAGCCTGAAAAGTTTATCGAGGTCATTATTGAACTCCGGCAACGGTTTGGCGATATAAAAATCATCGCAGGTCTTTCTTTTTTGTATACAAAGAAAAGGGCTTTTGCACTTATGAAATTTCTGGGAATTCCGTATCCATATATTGCTCAGATTGAGGAGGTCGACGAAACCGAACTGCTTTTCGCTACCGCTCAGAAGTTGAAAGACTATGTTGATGGCTTTTATGTGATTCCGATTGGTAAGTACGGGAATGGTTTTACGCTGGTCAAAAAAATCCGTGCTATTTTTAAACAATAATAGTATTGACACCCTGTCGTTTATTGTTATAATCACCTATGAGAACTTACGCCCTTTTCGGGTTAACGATTGGGTTAGTCGTCGTGGGTATCATTGTTTACCGTGCAGGAGTTATTTATACCCGGGGCACGAGAGAAGCACAACACGCGGTGGCACCACCGGAAAAAGCCCGTAATTTAGACTGTCAGCTGCGAATTAAAAAGATCCAAGACGCAATTCAACTTTATTTTATTGAGAATGGAAAATATCCGGAGCAATTGAGTGATTTAAATGATATCCCCGGGAGTGAGACTTTCTGTCCGATAACCGGTCAGCCGTATCAGTACGATTATCGGACCGGAAATGTCTTTTGTCCTCAGCATCGGTGATTATGCTGTTGTTTATTGACAGAGTAAAATTCTTAAATATAATAAACTGTTTTTAAAGGAGGTATGATGGGCAAATGGCAATGCACAATCTGCGGATATATCTATGACCCCGAGTATGGGGACCCCGATAATGGTATTGAGCCGGGCACCCTTTTTGAGCAGCTGCCCGATGATTGGGTGTGCCCTGAGTGCGGTGCAGAAAAAGAACAGTTTGAACCATATACTGAAGAAGAGTATTAGCGCCATCAGCACCGGAAGTTAAAAATTTCACCATCTTCGAAAGCCTTTTAAACCCAGGACCTATCTCTCAGCGTCAAAATTAAATGAATGATGAAGATCTTTTGCTTATTGAACGCTATAATCAAGGGGATGAAAATGCCTTTGCAACTCTTTTTGCAAAGTATCAGCGGTCTATTTATGCCATTTGCTACCGGTTTGTGCGTAATGAAGAAGATGCCCGGGAACTTACCCAAGAAATTTTCATCAGAATTGCGCGGGGTATCAAACATTTTAATAAAAAAAGCAAATTCTTTACTTGGCTATATCGGATTGCAGTCAATACCTGTATTTCATTCAAACGGAAATATCGTGAGACAGAAGAATTCAATGGTTCAATGTCGAATATCCCTCCCCAGAACCTGATTTTGAAAAAAGCGATAGATGATGCTCTGGCAAAATTACCCCCGCGCCAGAGGATGGCTTTTATCTTGCGTCATTATGAAGGTTATACTTTCGAAGAGATAGGAACGATAATGGCTATCTCCACGGGTGCTGCCAAGGCCAATCATTTTCAGGCAATTCGTAAATTGAGGGTTTTATTAAAGGACTGGTTATGAAAGATTGTCCCCAAAAAAGTTTGATACTTGAATATTGCGAGAATTTGCTTTCTCTACAAGCTCGTTCCCTTTTTGAGAAACATCTGAAGGAGTGCTCCCAGTGTAAGCAAGAGTTAGAGGCATTAAAAAAGCTTTACGAATTAATGAAGCACGATGAGGTGGTGATGCCGGAACCTGAATTTTTTGAGAGACTGAAGGCTAATTTGTCTAAAAAGGAAATTTATTTACGAAAACCAATAGGCAGGATTTTGGGATTACTAGCTCCAGTGCTGAGTCTTATTATCTTCTTTATTTTATTTAGCCCTGAGAAGGAACGAATCATTGAAATTTCTATTTCATCACTGTCTTTAACACAGGACGAAGATTTAAATAGCCTGCTTCTGGAAAGAATTGTTGATGATGAGTTAGTTGATAAATTTAAACAATTGGAAGATTATATCAATGGAGAATCAATACAAATTTTACAGGATTTGAATCCTACGGAAAAAAAGGAATTTATTGAAATCCTGATACAAAAATATGGAAAAGAATATCTTTAAAAACAACGATGAGGAGGTTTCATGAAAAGAATTGTGTTGTTTGCTTTTCCGGTGCTGTTAATCTTTGCCCAAGTAAGACCTGAGGAGAAAGATCCACGCGAGATAATTGAAAAGGTTAGAATATATAAACTGACCGAAGAACTTGATTTAACCGAAGAACAGATGACAAAATTATTCCCAAAACTGAAAGCGATGAGAAAGGATGAACAGGAATTTTATCGTCAGCGTGGGACATTGATTAAAGAACTGAAAAATCTTCTTGATGAAAAAGCGGATGAAGGGGAGATACTGAAGATTTTGAACAAATTGCAAGAATTGCAGAAAAAGCGTCACGAAACCCAGCTAAAAGAATTTGAAGAAATCCGTCAGATATTAACCCCTATTCAGCAGGCAAAGTTTATAATCTTTCAGGAAGAGTTTGAAAGAGAAATCCGGGAGCTTATAAGAGAAGTAAGAAGGCGACGGGATTTATCACCCGATAGGTAAAAAACTTGCTAAAAGATGGATTTGATAAGAATCTGTAGATCAGTTATCAATGTGCGGTTTTTTAGATAATACAGATTATAGTAGTCCTTTTCCTGAGCTGTAAGTTTTCTGTTTTTTTCCCGTGACTTTATCTGAACAAGGCCGGTGATACCGGGTTTAAAGGCTGGTCTTTCTCTTTCACCAATTTCGATGATTTCACCGCCTACCAGCGTCAAATTCCCTTTTAATACTCCAAAATACAGAGGCAACTTTCGTAAAAAGGGCAATCCTCCGTCAAAGATACTAATCTCAGTTATTCCACCATTTTCTTTATAGATTTTTTTTCTCTCCAGACGCGCTCCTCCGATAAAGTTAAGAAGAATAAAAGGTGCAGAAGTTAATATTACGATGAGTGCAAAGACAATATCCAGCATTCTTTTGGCGACCAGGTCAATCGGGTCATAGGAACTCACAAAGTCTAAGAGTGGAACCGCTTCAATTTCGTCGACGGAAGATTTTGCAATGATATATTCAAGTTCATGGGGCACGATACGGAAGTTTACACCCGTGCCATGGGCATAAGATATTGTTTCCAAAATTTGCTTGTTGCTCAGCCGGTCGCTGGAAAATATAACATCATCAATTTTTTGGATTTTTATGACTTCGCGGATGTTCTCAATGGTGGAGAGGACTTCTGTTCCATCAATCTCTTTGCCTACATTCTTTTCATCAAAATCGACGAATCCACAAATCTCGTAGGGAATGTCAGGTCGGGCTCTTAATTTTTTGAGAATGCGTAGCCCCTCTTTACCTGCACCCACGATGATTGTCCGGCGTAACTTTGAAAGGGGATGTTTAATCGCATGGGGTCCTAACCAGCGGTAAAATAAACGCCAGCCACTCAAAAGAAGGATGATGAGAAGTGCCGCAATTAGGATTACCACCCTGGAATAAGCAAACTGTTTAAAAAAATAGGTGAAAGTCGAATTCAACAAAAAACCAATGATGGTCCCCCCGAGCAGAGGTTTGAGATGATATTTTTTTCTTCCCTGGTAGCAACCGGAAAGATAAATACTCAAAAACCATACAATCGTGTAGATAGGAAATATAACTCGAAACCTCATAAGGTGGTAATGTGGTAACCATATTTTGATGGCTAAAAATATACTCAGGATTGTTAATAAAAAATCCAACAACGGAGCAGCGATGATCTTGAAAAAAGAGATCAGGTAGGCGAGATACGCCCGTAGATATATTCCTAATTTTAGAAAAATTTTAACAAATGTTGAATAGTGGTCCTGGAAATGTTTATCGATAAATATCAGCATTGAAGAATAAAAATTGGTGATATAAGAAAACTCACCTTTCTTGGTGCTTTCGCCTTTGTAATGAATTGCCTTAGTGCGCGGAGTATAGTATATTTTCCCCCCAGCTTTTTTTATCCGGTAGCATAAATCAATATCTTCACCATACATGAAGTAATCTTCATCAAAAAAACCAATATGTTTTAAGACTTCTTTGCGGACCATCATTAAGGAACCGGAAAGTACTTCTACTTCGCACTCTACATCGGGGGAAAGATAGGTTAAGTTATAACGTCCAAAAATTCTACTGCGTGGGAAAATTCTACTCAATCCGACAATCTTCGTGAAGGCTACCCAGGGGGTTGGAATACTCCGCCGGCAGGCGGCTTGGAATGATCCATCTGGATTTATCAATTTACAACCCACAGCACTCACCTCGGGATGTTCATCTAAAAAATTTTTTAAGGTGACAAGAGTATCTTCTTGAATCAGGGTATCTGGATTTAATATCAACACATATCTGCCCCGGGCAATCCGGAGTGCTTGATTATTGGCTTTTGCAAAACCTAAATTTCGATGGTTTTCGATGAGAATCACATTTGGGAATTTCTTTTTTATCATTGCCTGACTGCCATCAACTGATGCGTTGTCTACAACGATTATTTCAATATCAAGATTATGTTTCGCCCGCTCAATAGCCATTAGACATTGCTCAAGGAAGTGGCGCACATTGTAATTAACAATGACAACGGAGATTGCGGGTTCCATCAGGGTATTATAGAGATTTAACCGGGATTGTCAAGGCTCCCACTCCAAGGAGACTTGACTTATTTTTGGATTTTAAATATACTTAACCATGGATCAAAGAACCGAGACCAACCGGGTTGTGTTGCATTATAAAAATGGAAGTATTGCCAAGGGCATGACACATGATTTTGTTCCGGAAAAACCCAAATTCCATCTCATCCATCAGGATGGAAATATCGAAGAAATACAGACGGAGTCCTTGAAGGCTGTTTTCTTCGTCAAAACCTATGAGGGTAATAAGGATTATCAGGAAGTAAAAGGATTTAGTAAAATCGATCCGGTGACATTCCGAGGCATGAAGATTAAAGTCACTTTTTTCGATAACGAAGTAGTCTATGGGGCTACGATGGGTTATAATAAAAACCGAAAGGGATTTTTTGTTTTTCCTGCAGACCCAGATAGCAATAATATCAGGATCTATGTTGTAACCAGTGCCGTGAAGGATGTAAAACTTGGCAGTCAGGCTGAATTGTGATTGATGGTTAAATTGGCATTACCGGTTAGAACTTGATTTTACCAAATCGCCTTTTTTTAAATTAACACCACCTGGTATCCAATATCGAGGATCAGTAGGAATTCGGTTGACCATAACCTGGAAATGCAAGTTAGGCCCTGTGCAAATGCCAGTTTTACCAAGTTCCCCAATTTCGGTGCCGATTGCTACGGTGTCGCCTTTCTTTACATAAATCTTATCGAGATGGAGATAAACAGTATGAATTCCTTGACCATGGGCGAGGACGACACTTTTACCATGGGCTTGTAGTTCTTCAGCCATGACGACGATTCCTGTATTTGCGGCTACCACTTTCACTCCGGGGTTATTGGCAATATCAATGGCCTTATGCGACCATTTGTCTAAATCTTTGTTATAGCGGCGTGGTCTGCCATAGAGCGAAGTGATTATTCCATCACAGGGCCAGATAAAATCCCCATTGATTAAAAGCGTAGGAAAATCGGTGGTGTAAGCCTTATAAAAGTATCGAGCGTTTTCGTATCTTAACATTTCCAAGATTTCCTCAGTGAGGATAGAGATATCCAGTTCAATAGTATCTTCATAGGCAAAATCCCCTGGTATTATACGAAAAGGAAGTTTCAAAATTTTATTTTGGTCATCTTCGGAATACCTAAAAATGAGGTAATGTTGGCCGGTATCGGCATCCATAGGCACAGCAAGGATGGTTTTATAAAGATTTTCCCCTGCCAGATATAATTCATAGTTGCGTTTTAAAAATTTTATTTGCGGCTTTGAGATGGGACGGGTGCTTGATACAAGTAAAGTGGCGATTTCACCCTGTTTATATATTTTTTTATTTAGTACAATCTCCTGAATCAATACAGTGTAGAGAGTGTCAGCCACCTTTGGTCCTGGCATAATTTTGCTTTCGGCATCGGTTATTTTTCTGCCTAGAGGTAGTGTTACTATGTTATTTTGTTTCGGGAGGAAAGAGGAATGGAAATAGATAATGGAAGGCTCGGCTAACTTAGGATAAATTTCAGTAATGAATTCTATCCGCCTTTTTGTAGGGAGAATTCTTTTTTCTAAAGAAATACCTTTATTACATCCGTTTTCCGCCTTGGTGGTATCCGGATGATTGTTTACTACATCTATAATTCCTGGCCCTGCCAATAAGATTGAAAAAAATAAAATAAGTCCATAAATTGTTTTCATTCTTTCCTTTTATACTTTTTATATTTTACTAATAGATTTCATTATGTCAATACCCATCCTGTCTAAAAATGAATAACCTCCAGCGTCCCGATTTTTACTTATTAGGTGTTAAGTTCGAAAGGCTTCAAGAATTTAGGGCTTTTTGCGATAATCTTTAACGCACCGGAATCCGTAGTATTTATCCTGAACGAACGGTTTTAAACCCAATCGGGCAGCACACCGTAGATGTCGAACATTAATAGTCAGCCATGAACCACCACGCAAGACACGCTGATAGCCTGAGTCAGGACCTGTAGGATTTACTGCCGGACCTATTTTATAATAGGTAGTATCATAAAAATCGTTGCACCATTCCCAGACATTTCCGGCCATATCGTACAATCCGAAATTATTAGGAGGGAATTTTCCTACGGGCGCGGTATATTTGTAGCCATCTGCTTCTAAATTGCCATGAGGTGCATAATTGCATTTTTGGTAAGGTGGTTCATCACCCCAGGGAAATTCTTTTTCGTTAAGACCACCTCTTGCGGCATATTCCCATTCGGCTTCGGTAGGCAATCTCTTGCTAGCCCATTTGGCATAACTGATGGCGTCCCAATAACTCACACCTACAACTGGTTGATCAGGTTTATTTAAAGTACTGTCATTGATAAATGGGGGTTTAGGATGGCCAGTAGCTTTTACAAATCTCAAATACTGGAGATTGGTAACTTCAAATTTATCCATGTAAAATGTATCTACCCAAACCCGGTGTTTAGGATTTTCCCCTACAGAATCGGAACCCATAATAAAAAAACCTCCGGGAATTAAAACCATACCTTCTGGTTGTGGGATAACAGGATTTTCAGGAGTTATAATCGGTTTCTGTTTGCCACAGGTAACAACGCAAGACAAAATGAAAAGATAAATAATTTTTTTGAATGCCAGCATTAAGAATTATAATCAAACCGGTTGCCAAGTCAAGGAAGAGAAGATGAGTGACGGAAAAAGCATATGCTTTCAAACAAGTATTGAAATAATTTTTATTTTGGTTATAATTCATTTAATAGGAGGTTTAATTGAAGAGGTTTTCTATTTTGATCATTATCTCCCTGTCCTTTTTTGTATTCTGCCCTCAAAAAAATAAGCAAAAGAAAATTGATATCACCACCCGGCAGATTGTTCAAGGTATGGAGATTCCATTGAAAATTACGCACATTTCGCCGATAGGTCAAGTGGAAGGGTCGTCAGAGACATTCAAAATTCTTGTGGGTTTTAATCAGGCAATGGCACCGGTACAGGCAATACCCAGAGAAGAGACTTCAGGACCGCTTGAATTCAATCCACCCATAAAAGGTAAATACCGCTGGCTCGGTTCAAGGACTTTGGCATTTATCCCTTCGGATACCTTACAGCCTGCAACAGAATTTACTGTTACGCTAAAAAAAAATAAGATTCAATCCCTAACCGGGATGTGTCTTGAACGAGATACCTCCTGGAAATTTGAGAGTGTGAGACCAACTTTGCTCAGCTCCAAACCATATGATGGTTCAAATTTTATTGATTTAAAATCCCCGATTTACCTTTATTTCAATCTTGAAATGGCACCAGAAAAGGTGCGGGATAGGATAAAGATATTTGCTACATATGGGCAACCTTCTTATGTCTATTGTGGTGGCAAGGAACCAAAAGATGCGCCTTACAAGGAAGAGATTCCATTCAGCATAAGAAAACTGCAGGATAAGGAAAAAACAGATTGGCCATTAAAGGATTGGGATAACAATAAAACACTGGTCCTTGTGCCTACAAGGGCTTTTCCCCAGGAGGCATTGATTGAAGTCAATATTTTTCCAGGTCTGCTTGCAAAAGTTGGTAATCTCGGCACAAATCTTGAGCACACCTTAACATTCAATACCTATAACTATCTTTCACTT
Source organism: candidate division WOR-3 bacterium (assembly GCA_039802205.1). Taxonomy (NCBI): domain Bacteria; kingdom Pseudomonadati; phylum Caldifarciminota; species Caldifarciminota bacterium. Next base: position 4,530 of record JBDRWD010000043.1, on the reverse strand, counting down.
ATCAACTATGTCGAATATATCCCCGGTGGATATCCTTTAATTTTGTGTTTTTCAAATCCGGTTACCCATAGCGAAGTGATAAAAAATATTTCTTTTAATCCACCCCTTGATTCAATACCAGAGCATTACACACAGGAGACATACCCTGAAACCCGTATTTACCTTTATCTGCCATTTAAATTAAATTCGACATATCGCGTTAAGATATCAAAGAATTTGAAGGATAAATTTGGGAATAATCTGGATAAGGATTATGAATTTACACTCAAAGTTGGTGATTATATTCCATTCGCAGAAATTCCTGAGGGAATAAATATTGTTGAGAGATACAGTGATTTAAAATTTCCGGCAACATTTGTTAATGTTGATAGTGTTTATCTGGAAATGGGGCTTGTCAGCCTTGAGCGTGCGATTCCATTCTTGAATGAAAGGAGAAACTTTAACGCCTATGAGAAAATAAATACCCCTGGTTTATTCAATGTCTCAAAAATGTGGCGGGTTGATTCTTATAAAAAATACCGGAATAAAAAGATAAGATTCCCGATAGAATTAAAAGAGGCGCTTGGTGAAAAGAATGGTGGATTGGTCTTTATTCAGTTTGATAATTTTGGACAATACGGTGATAATCCTGGGTATCGCTATCTCAAGGCATTCTGTGAAGTCAATGACCTGGGTGTCACATGGAAGTATTCACCTGAGAACAATCTTGTCTGGATAACTTCTTTGAATAACACTGTGCCTTTGAATAATGCCTTGGTTCAACTCCGTGATGATAAGAATCAAGTTCTGGCACAGGGTTATACCGATGCAAAAGGATTTGTGGAGCTGCCGGGCTGGGCGGAGTTAAAGATCTCACCGGAAAGGCAGACCTATGAATACGAAAGTGAATATGAGATGGAATCATATACAACTTATTATGAGCCGAAATTCTGGCTCACGGTTTCAAGAGGAGAAGACCTTGCGGTATATTCAAATCAATGGAATTTTGGCATTGACCCCTGGCGTTTTGATATTTCATATGTTTGGAGCATCAGGTCTGAAGAATATGGCTGTTATATCTTCACCGAAAAGGGATTATACAAGAATGGTGAGACCGTTCACATCAAGGGGATTCTGCGCAAGAAAAAGAGGGGTGAATGGATACTTCCGGATATAAACAAAGTTGGATTCGTCGTAAAAAATTCAAGGGATGAGACGATTGTAGATGATACAATTAATGTCAATCAATATGGTTCATTCTTCAGGGACGTCTGGATACCTGAAGACGCACCAACCGGCTATTATTCAATCAGTGTTAATCTGCCCAAAAAAGATTATAGTTTCTATCATTCATTCCGGGTTGAGGCATTCAGACCTGCAGAATTTGAGGTCAAGGCATATGCGGAAAGGGATACTTTTATCGCTGGCGACCAATTCAAAGGTCGGGTAGAAGGAAGATATCTCTTTGGTATGCCAATGACGAATGCGGAAGTGGAATGGGTTTTATACAAAGACTATTATTATTTCTCACTACCCCATTACAAAGGTTACAATTTCAGTACGGGCTATGATTATGATATTCGTGGTGTTCTTGGTTCAGGCAGGGGAAGACTTGATAATCAGGGGAAATTTTCAGTCGTTGCTAAACTTCAACCAAAAGACATCAAAACCCCTTCTATGATTACTCTTGAAGGGACTGTGGTCGCACCAAATAAACAGACCCTTTCTGGAAGACAGAACTGGCTTGTATTTCCGGCAAATTTGCTTATAGGTATTAAGAAGGCAAAATATTTATATACAATCAACGAGCCGGTTGAGTTGAGTTTGATAACAATTAGACCATCGGGTGAAAAAGTTAGTAATAAAAAGGTGGAGCTTAAATTCGTAAAGGCAGAGTGGAAATCAATTAAAAAGGCAAGACTCGGTGGTAGATATGAATGGGTTTCTGAATATGTTGAAACTGAGATAAAAAAAGAACAGATTACAACCCAGATTGATTCCAATGTAATAAGATTCAAACCAGATAAGCCAGGTTATTATTATGTGGAGGCGATTGCCAAAGATGAAAAAGGAAGGCAATCTTATAATAAAGCCTATTTTTATGTGGCGGGACCGGGTTATGCTGGCTGGCAAATGCGTGATGATGATATGATTGAACTGGTTGCCGACAAAGATATGTATCAGGTTGGTGATACCGCAAGGATTTTAGTAAAGTCACCTTATGATTCAGCAAATGCCCTGATAACAGTTGAAAGAGAATTGATATTGCGTAAGTGGACAAAGAAAATAAGGGGAAATGCGGATTATATTGAGGTTCCAATTAAATCCATTGACTTACCCAATATTTATGTATGCGTAATGCTATTGCGTGGCAGGGTTGAGGATTTATCCTGGGATGAAGAGAAACAGGAAGATCTGGGCAAACCACAATTCAAGATTGGCTATGTGAATCTGAAGGTTGATACAAAGGAGAAACATCTTGTTGTAAAAGCACATTCAGACAAAACAGAATATCGTCCACGGGACAGTGTTACCGTATTTTATGAAGTAAAAGACTATTTGAATAGGCCAGTAAAGAATTGTGAACTAAGTTTATTTGTCGTTGACCTCGGCGTGCTTAATTTAATTGCCTTCAAAACCCCTGAGCCATTTGATTATTTTTATGGTACTAGGCCTCTCTCGGTAAAGACGATTGAATCACGGTTGAATATCCTCGGTGAAAGGAGTTATGGTGAGAAGGGTGAAGAAAGGGGCGGCGGTGGTGCTGGTGAAGGTATCCCGTATCGTGAGAAATTTATCTCAACGGTATACTACAAAGGTGACTTAAAGACCGATGAAACAGGCAAGGGTAAAGTAAAGTTTGTTCTGCCTGATAATCTCACGAAATTCAGGATTATGCTTGTTGCCCAGACAAAGAATAGTGAATTCGGTTCAGCAGAATCCACATTTGTAGTAAATCTGCCATTTATAGTTTCAGGCTCTATTCCAAGATTCTGCCGGGTTGGCGATAAGTTCTCAGCCGGTGTTGTTTTGCATAATCGGACGAATCAGGAAAATAATGCAAGTGTAGAATGTAATATAGAAGGTCTTAAAATGCTCGGTGGTAATAAAAAGAGTGTAAAATTGCCACCCAATACGAGCAAAGAGGTTCTTTTTGACTTTGTTGCCGAAAAGACTGGCAATGCAGTATTCAAATTCAATGCGAGTATGGGGAATGAAAAAGATGCACTAAAACTTTCTATACCGGTTAAATCGCCGCCATTTGTTGAAGCAGTGGCAACATTTTCTTCAACCACTGATTCGTCACTTGAAGGAATTATCGTGCCCGATAATATCTATGAAAATACCGGCGGCCTTGAGATACTGCTATCATCCTCGGTCCTTGCCGGGATGAAGAGGGATATTGAGCATTTGCTTGACTATCCTTATGGCTGTCTTGAACAGAGACTATCAAGGATTCTGCCACTCATTGTTGGTGAAGAAATAATTAATCAATTCAAACTCGCTCCGGTCACGGGCAAAGAATTAAGGGATTCGGTCCAGAAGGTCCTCGATGAAGTTCCGCAATATCAGACATATAGTGGTGGATTTTTGTATTTCAAAGAAAGTTGGTATCCCTGTCCGTATCTCTCCGCATATACAATGTATGTTTTAAAAAGGGCAAGCGATGCTGGATACAAGATTGATTCAAGGGTTATTGAAAAGGGAAAAGAATATTTGAAAGGCATCCTGCGCTGGGAGGAAGTTGACTGGACATATCCTTATAATGTTTATGAAAAACTGACGACAATGTCATTTTGCCTGTATTCATTGAGTATCTGGGGTGAAATGGGCGAGGCAGGTTATGCAAACAAACTCTTTGACAGGAGAGAACAGATTCCAGTCTTTGGAAAGACTTTATTATTGAAGGCAGGAAGAAAGTTCGGTCTTGGTCCGCGATTTGAAAATGAACTCGTTCGGGCGATAACAAACAAAATTAAACTTTCGCCAACGAGTGCCCATTTTGAAGAAGATGAACTTCGGGGCTGGACATTCCCTTCGCCGGCAAAGGTGACCGGCTTTGTGACTCAGACATTCACCGAACTTGATATTGACTTTCCGTATAAAGACCAGACGATAAAGTGGCTCGTCCAGGAACGTTCCAAAAAGACTAAACCCACGACCCATGAGAATGCCTTTGTCTTTGATGCCTTCCAGACATACTACAAAAAGTACGAAAAAGAAGAGCCGAATTTTGTAGCAAAGATTATTCTTGGCGAAAAAGAAATTCTCAAAGAGACCTTCAAGGGCAGGACCAATGAGCCACCAAGAAGATTTCTATTCTCACTTGATAAGATTGAGAAGAATAAGTTATTGCCTTTAATGGTCTCAAAACAGGGAACAGGAAGATTATACTATACTTTGCGAATGTCTTATGCATACAAAGAAAATCCGATTGCCTTTGATGAAGGATTCTATTTGTGGAAAGAGATACTGACCCTTGATGGGAAACCTGTGAATAAATTCAGAAGGGGAGAGGTATATAAGGTCGTGCTACATATCGTTGTGCCA